>JAHDWH010000401.1 GCA_023384455.1 Caldilineaceae bacterium
AGCAGCTTGTCGGAGTAGCACAGAATAGAACGCGGATTGAGCGGAAAGTACGGAAAAAACCGGATTTTTTCTCGCTTCTATCCGCGAAAATCAGCCCTTTCCGCGTCATCCGCGTTCTATTTCTTGCCTCTCCAACAGCCTTCTAGCGCATATCTACGTCCAACTCTTCCGTGTCCTCATCCTTCAGGCTGTCAAAGTCCAGGTCGATATCGTCCTCGTCGTCATCCAGACCCGCGCCAAAGTTACCCAGCATACCCAGAGGCCCGATACCCATTTCGGCCAGACCTGCCAGGTCTGACATGTCCAGGTCGGTGTCGTCCAGGTCCAGCATCTCCAGCTCGTCCAGATCGCCTTCCATATCCTCTTCCCGCTGGCGGGCTGCCAGATCCATGGCTTCCTGCTTTTCCTCGGCCCACAGCCGCCGGGCACGGAAACCCGTACCCACGGGGATCAGCTTGCCGATGATCACATTCTCCTTCAGACCCCGCAGTTCGTCCCGCTGGCCGCGGATGGCAGCCTCGGTCAGAACCCGTGTGGTCTCCTGGAAGCTGGCCGCGGCCAGGAAGCTCTCGGTGTTCAGGGCTGCTTTCGTCAGCCCCAACACCACAGACTCGGCTTTGGCCGGGCGACCCGACTGATCCGCAACGGCTGTGTTCACATCCTCGAACTCGAAGCGGTCCACCAGCTCGCCGGGCAGGAATTCCGTGTCACCCGTGGCCCGGATCATCACCCGGCGCAGAAGCTGGCGCAGGATGACTTCGATGTGCTTGTCGTGGATAGCCACGCCCTGGCTGCGGTAGACCTGCTGCACCTGCTCCAGCAGATAGAGCTGGCAGGCTTCCCGGCCCTGGATGCGCAGAATCTCTTTCGGATTCTTCGAGCCTTCTGTCAACTGTTCACCGGCCTGCACTTCGTCGCCGTTCTCCACCCGCAGGCGGGCGTTGGCGGGAATATCGCTTTCCCAGACATTCGTATCTTCCCGGCGGATGATGACCTGGCCGTTGTCTACGAAGACAATGCCATCCATACCCGCCACGATGACTTCCGCCTCTGGCGACGAGGGATGGCGGGCCACAATCGTATCATCCTGTACCCGGTCGTCGTTGTCTACCACAATCTCATAGCCCAGGGGAATGGCAACCTCCCGGCGCTTGAGTTCGGTGCGGCTGACTTTCAGCATCCGCTGATCGCCTTCCCAATAGATTTCGACTTTGCCGTCGATCTCACTGATAACCGCTTCGCCCTTCGGGTTGCGGACCTCGAACAGCTCTTCCACACGGGGCAGACCCTGGGTGATGTCGTCGCTACCCGCCACACCGCCCGTATGGAAGGTGCGCAGGGTGAGCTGTGTGCCCGGCTCGCCAATCGACTGGGCCGCGATAATACCCACTGCCTCGCCCTGGCGCACAGTACCGCCCCGGGCCAGGTCCAGGCCATAGCACTTCTCGCAGATGCCAAAGCGGCATTCGCAGGTCAGGGGGCTGCGCACAAAGGCTTGGGTCACCGCATAGCGATCCAGGGTGCTCAGCGCGGCGTCGTCCAGCACAGTGCCGCTCTCCAGAATCACCTCGCCCGATTCGGGGTCGGTCACTTCGGCGGCCAGCACACGGGTTGCCACCCGCTCCAGGAAGGACTCGCCCAGCCCCTTGGACTCGGAAGCCCGAACCCAAATGCCGGTGTTGGTGCCACAGTCCACTTCGGTAATAATCACATCCTGGGCCACGTCTACCAGACGCCGGGTCAGATAACCCGCATCGGCTGTGCGCAGCGCGGTGTCCGCCAGACCCTTGCGGGAGCCGTGGGTACTCAGGAAGTATTCCAGGGCGGTCAACCCTTCGCGGAAGTTGGAGCGGATGGGCAGGGGGATGATCCGACCGTTGGGATCAGCCATCAGCCCGCGCATACCGGCCAACTGACGCACAGTATTGACGCCACCCTTTGTCGCACCGGAACGGGCCATAGCGCCCAACCCTTCCACCGGGCTGAGAATCTCGCGCACGGCTTCGGTCACCTCATCCGTGGCCCGAGTCCAGAGTTCGACAGTCTTTTCGTATAGCTCTTCTTCGGTGATCAGACCCCGACGATACTGGCGTTCGGCCTCGCCCACTTCGGTGGTAGCCCGCTCCAGAATCTCATCTTTGCTGTCGGGGACCTGAATATCGCTCACCGCAATCGTAATGCCTGACTGGGTGGCGAATTTGAAGCCAACATCCTTGATGTTATCCACGACCTCTGCGGTGATCGCCTGGCCCAGGTGTTTGTAGCAGAGTTCCACTACATCATTCACACCCTTTTTATCCAGCAGTTCATTGACAAAGAGCAGCTCTTCCGGCAGGGCACGGTTGAAGATAATACGCCCAACGGTTGTGCGGAAGATGCGCTCTTTGGGCCAGTTGGCCCCCAGCAGGTGGCGCTCGCGCAGCGCGTCCCGCACCTCATTCATCGCCGCCTGACCAAAAGCGGGGATGTTCTGCACCATCTGCCGCTCGCCCTGGGTATAGGCATCCATCAACTGACCAACCGTGTGAATGTTGTAGTCGGTCAGTGCATCCTGGACACGCTCGCTCAGTTTCAGACCGTCAATGGATTCGCTGTCCAGCTTTGTGGTGAAGTTCACCCGGATCGGCTGGCGCAAGCGAATTTTGCCCAGGCTGTGGACGAATTCGGCCTCATCCATACTGCTGAAAATAGGCAGTTCCCTGTCGGGCCGTTCCGGATTCTCCTCGATAGTCAGATAATAGACACCCATTACCATATCTTTGGACGGACCGACGATTGGCTCCCCACTGCTGGGCTTGAGCAGATTGTGGCTGGCCAGCATCAGTGTGCGGGCCTCCTCCACCGCCGACTCGCTCAGGGGCACGTGGACCGCCATCTGATCCCCGTCAAAGTCCGCGTTGAAGGCGGTGCAGACCAGCGGATGCAGGTTGATAGCGCTGCCCTCGACCAGCGTCACTTCGAAGGCTTGAATGCCCAAGCGATGCAGGGTGGGCGCACGGTTGAGCAGCACAGGCCGCTCTTTGCAGATCTCTTCCAGAACGTCCCAGACCTCGGCGCTCTGCCGATCCACCATACGTTTGGCGCTTTTAATGTTGTGGGCAAAGTTCTGCTCCACCAACTGGCGCATGACAAAGGGCTTGAATAGTTCCAGCGCCATCTTCTTGGGCAGACCGCACTGGTGCAGCTTCAACTGCGGACCCACCACAATTACCGAACGGCCAGAGTAGTCCACACGCTTGCCCAGCAGATTGCGGCGGAAGCGCCCCTGCTTGCC
>JAHDWH010000061.1 GCA_023384455.1 Caldilineaceae bacterium
CCAGTTTACATCACCCCTCCAACTATTGGTCTATTTACGCCGGTGTGTACTAGACTGATTCGTTGTAGAAGCCGCGCCTCCCGCTGCATCGCCCGCTGCATCAGGCAGAGGACAGTCGAGAGCCACTCCTGGTCCATATACTCTTTGGGGATGCCGTTGCATGCGCCCGCACACCAGACCTGTTGGCGGTATTGACGATAGGCCAGGGGCAGCAGGGCCACCACCCGCAGTTTCGGGTTGCGCTGCAAAATCTCTTCCACCACCTCCGCTGTCCGATCCTCGGCCAGCAGCCAGTCCAGCAGGACAATATCATCCGTGTCCGCATCCACCCGCTGCATCAGCGCGTCCAGCGTCGAGACCTCTGCCACCTCCACCTCCAACGGGTTGAGCAGCAGGGCTGACGTCAGCAACGAGTGCATAAGATTGAGTGCATCATCTTCCGGGATGGCGAAGATCAGGCGCATTTTCATCGGTAAGTTCCTCTGTAAAGCCAACTGGCTTTTCTTTGTGAATTGGTTCACAAATTAGCCGTACACAGAGGATAGCAGAGGGGAGCAAAGAGGGGTATCGGGGAAAGTATGACTGGCGTGTGGGGGAAAGTGTGACAGAAGGAGATGATGCAAAAACAGAAAAATGTTTTAGAAGGGGATGTCAGCTAAATCGTCGTAACGATTTGCGTAGGCAATATGGCCGTCAAGGGTTAGTGTAACTTCGTAGCTATCCACAGGTTCGCGCAAAGTACCGCCGTAACGCTAGTCGATGGCCTTCAAGTCAAGTGCCGGAGAATCGGCAGTACGAATGCGATCTCCCGATTTCACTGTTACAACACAATGAAAAGGACCAGGTGACAAGGAATCGGGCGAGAAGTAGAAGAATGCTTCCTCTGAGGTTAAGCGAACAGACTCCACAAAAGTATGTTTGCGTTCGAACAAATCAATCCGATTCGTTGCAGTGATTTTACTCCGATATTGCTTTCGCGTGGCCGGTGGGAGTAGGTACAGAAGGGTCTCTTTTTCTGCTTCCGAACGACAGCAGATATAGCGCAAAGCATCTAACTTAACTTTTCCAGGAATGATTGCCTCTGCACACCGGTGGAAGCTTATGTCCGTTTCATCCGCTCGAATCCGTGAGTTATGGTAAATCTTTCGCCACGGCAAAGCCGCTAACTGTTCCGCAGTTGAGAAGATTCGATGACCAGTACGGGCGAGATTACCATCTGAGAATTGACAATCGGCTCGCGTCAGAATTTCGGCCGAGTCAAACAGAAAAAAGATCGGAATAGGGCAGTGCGCATCAGGAAATCTTGACGAATTCAGTGTTAGGTTTGACCGGATACCTTCAGCCCAAAATTGGGTCGGTGTCTTTGGCCTGAAATAGAAACGAACACATTGTTTGACAAATTCACTGGTTCCGGATAGCACCTGATTACTGCCACTGCTAACGATCAATTTACCACTGTTTTCTGCTTCAGCCCTGCTATACATATACCCATCAGTTAAGATGCTGATAGCGTTTTGCAAATCGCTATAATGGAAAACAAAACGCGGCCACAACAAGCGTTCAGCGCGTTGCAGCCATGACTGCTGTGACAGATCGGTCAGAAATTGTCGTATCTTGTCTGAGTCAGTTTTCTGGGCGACCATTACTCATTCGACCGTAAAGAGCGACAACTGTGCTGACGGCTGTGAACGAACAAAAGCGGAAGGTAGCACTTGTAAACCTGTCACGGGGTATTTCCCGAATCCATCGAACTGGTCTGCTACGTAAACTGGTTTGATATACTCCAATTCAGAAAAAATAGCCACCAGATATGAAAGCTTTCTATCAATGCCTGGCGCTATATGTCGCATGGAAAATCCGTACGTTCGAAGCTGTTGCCAAAAAGCCATTACCGAATCATATGGAATATTGAAATTCGTATTCGCACCACTTTCGATTGCTATTCCTGGCGGATTATCAGAGATGCTCGCCTTGAACGAACTCTCTTTGGCTATCGTTTGAAATATAGATTGTCGACTCAACAGATTCCGAACATCTCCCCAGACTTCGGTAAAAGGAAGACTTAGCGGTTCGGAACGTAGCCAATTGCGCATCGCCAGTGGGTCCAAGTGTTCTGGAACAAATGGATCATTCTTTTCGGGATAGATAAATACATCAATCGGGAGCCTATGTAGGAATTGATGCATAAGTGGCTGCACCTCGGACTTGAAGTCTAATTGACCATTTCCACAGCCAAGCGGCGGAAACGCAATGCTATGGATACCCATTTCGTCGTAAGTAGCCACAAATTTACTGAGGCCGGCGGCAATATACTCTATCTTTGACGGTTGTTTCCAGTGTCGTTTGGTTGGGAAGTTCAGCACCCATTTATTCGGACCTCGATAGAGCCACAGATTGCCAATATCAAAGCTCTTGCGTTCACACAAAATACGATACTGTTCGAACATTTCAGGAAAGAGTTGTTTAAATTGAAGTGCAACTCCTTTTCCCATCACGCCGACGGTATTCACTGTATTGACTAAAACCTGAGCAGGAGATTGAAACAGATCTCCCTGGACATATAGAATCATAGAAGCCTGCCAGTTGTTATGTAACGAGAAAGTCTTCGGAGCAGCCTGATCCTACCACAATTCACTAATTTTTGTTACAAAGTTTTCACATATACTCCTCCAACAGCCCGTGGGCCAGGGCGTATTTCACCAGTTCCGCCCGGCTGTGGAGTTCCAGCTTTTGCATTACCCGTGTGCGATAGGTCTCGACCGTCTTGGGGCTGAGGGCCAGCTGGTCGCCGATCTGGCTGGCCGTGTGGCCCAGGGCGCAGAGGGTGAGTACCTCCTGCTCCCGTTCGCTGAGGAGAGCGCCGCTGCCGGGCGCGTCGCCGCTCTCCTGGCGGTGGACGTAATCTTCCAGCAGCATCCGGGCCGCGTCGGGATAGAGAAACGCGCCGCCTTTGGCAACGGTGCGGATAGCGTCGATGAGTTGGGTGTCCACCGTCGATTTGAGGACGTAGCCCGCCGCACCCGCCTTCAGCACCGGGAAGAGATAGCGCTCCTGGGCGTGGACAGTCAGAATCAAGACGCAGACCTCCGGGTTGCCCGCCCGAATACGCCGGGTAGCTTCCAGTCCGTCCATCTCCGGCATGGAAATATCCATCACCACCACATCGGGCTTTTCCCTTTCCACCAGCGCCACCCCCTCCACGCCGTTGCCCGCTTCGCCCACCACCGCCAGGTCCGGCTCCATTTCGATCAGCGCGCGCAGGCCGACCCGCACAACCGGGTGATCGTCTACGAGGAGGACGCGGATGGCGTGGGGGGGAAGCGGGGATTGGGGATTGGGGATTGGGGATTTGGTCATTTCTCGATAGCTTTCGTAGACTAGCGCCGGTTGAGTAGGCGGGTGCTGTTTCCCGCCGTATCGAAACCCAGCGGGTAGAATAGGGGATACTCGTCTACCCGTTCGCTTGATTTCGATACGCCTCGAAGACTCGGCTACTCAATCAGCGCTCACTGGCATCCATCCGCGTTCATCCGTGGCTTTCTCCTACCGGCGCGGAGACGAGCAGCCGCGTGCCCCGGCCCGGCGCAGAGTCGATGCGAAGCTGGCCGCCGATCATCTCCATCCGTTCCCGGATGCCCAGCAGCCCCAGCCCGCCGTGGCGGCTACTCCCGCCATTCGGCTGCGTCGCCGAGTCGAAGCCAGCGCCGTTGTCGGTGACTTGCAAAGAGAGTGTACCGCCCTCCATTGCCAAAAGCATCTGTACAGTTGTCGCGTTGGCGTGGCGGGCCGCGTTGTTCAGCGCCTCTTGGGCCACCCGATAGAAGACCAGTTCCAGGGTGTGGGGCAGGCGATGCTCGATGCCTTCCACGCGCAGCGCCGCCTGAGCCGCGTTGGCTGCGTTGAACTCATCCACCCGCCAGCCCAGGGCAGCCACCAGCCCCAAGTCGTCCAGTATTTTGGGGCGCAAGTCCAGGGCCACCCGGCGCACTTCGTCCAGGGCAGCCGCGGTCAACTCCCGCAATTCACCCACCCGGGCCTGGGCCTCCTCCGGCGTGCGCGCCCGCTCCAGCAGGCGCAGACGCACCAGCAGAGAAGTCAGCGCCTGGGCTGCCTCGTCGTGAAGCTCCCGGGCCACCCGCTGGCGTTCGTCCTCCTGGGCTTGCAGGATGCGCTGGGAAAGGCTATGCAGACGGCGGGCATCGGCCTCCTGCTGGCGCACCATCTGATTGAAGGTGTCGATGAGCCGGTCGAAGCGGTCGTCGCTGATGGGCGGGGAAATCACCTGCACATCCCGGCGGCCACTGCGCACGTCGTCTACCCCGGATTGCAGCCGGTCCAGGGGGGTGAGGGTCTGTTTGAGCACCCAATTGTTCACCACAAAACTGATCAGCCAGCCGCCCAGGGCAAAGAAGGCGATGAGTTCGTAGTGGATCTCTTCCGGGTAGCTGGTGACGTGCCAGACGGTGATGACTGTGCCCGCGACCGCACCCATCGCCACAATCAGCGAATTGGCGAGCAGAATCTTCTGGGAAAAGGGTATGCGTTGTAGCCGTTCGATCATCCATTTGCCTCCACACCCTATTGTAGAAGACGAAGCCATTTCCCGCTTCCCCCGACTGGCTAGGCGCGGGAATAGCCGGGCGGGCAGTGTGGCTGTTTGTCAGGGATGGGCGATGTGGGCATAATAGGGCACAGGTGATGGATTTGCGTTTTGAGTCGTGAAACGTAAAACGTGAGATCGCTCGGATCTTCTCACGTTTCACGCATCACGCCCCTCTGCCCACGCATCGTCTATCGGATCACTCACTCCCCAAACGAAAGGCCCCACTTATGCCCCGCGCACGCCAACTCGGCGTTTCTTTCCACGGCGAAACCGGCCCGCTCAATGCCATCACAGATGTGGCTGGCGTCCAGGTGGGCCATACGACACTCATTGAAGGCGAAAATGTGCGGACAGGCGTCACCGCTATTCTGCCCAGGGGCGCGGTCCACAGCCCGGTCTTTGCGGGCTACCACTCGCTCAACGGCAACGGCGAGATGACGGGCACGATTTGGATCGAAGAATCGGGCTTTCTGGAAGGGCCGGTGATGATCACCAACACCCACAGCGTGGGCGTTGTGCGGGATGCAGTCATCGCCTGGACCGTGGAACGCAAGCTCTACCACCCGATTCAGGGCGACGTTTTCTGGTCACTGTCGGTGGTGGGGGAGACCTACGACGGCACACTCAACGACGTCAACGGTTTTCACGTCGCACCGGCCCACGTCTTCGCCGCGCTGGATAGCGCGTCTACCGGGCCGGTGGCCGAGGGCGCGGTGGGCGGGGGAACCGGGATGATCTGCCACGACTTCAAAGGGGGCATCGGCACTTCTTCCCGGCGTCTGAGCGCGGAAGAGGGCGGTTATACCGTCGGCGTGCTGGTCCAGGCCAACTACGGGCGGCGACGCCATCTGACGATTGCCGGTGTGCCGGTGGGAGAGGAAATCCCCGATCTGCTGCCGGAGATTCACGACGGGCCAGCGCCTATGGGCGCGGGGTCGATTATCGGGGTGGTGGCGACGGATGCGCCCCTGCTGCCCCACCAGCTCAAACGCATCGCCCAGCGGGTGGGGCTGGGCATTGCCCGGATGGGCGGGATGGGGGGCAATTCTTCCGGGGACATCTTTCTGGCCTTCTCCACCGCCAATCCCGACGGCTGGCAGCGGGTGGAGGTGGCCCAGGTCGATCTGCTGCCCAACGACCGCATCACCCCGCTTTTCGAGGCGACGGTCTTTGCCACGGAGGAGGCGATTGTCAACGCGCTGGTGGCCGCCCAGACGATGACCGGGCGCAACGGCAATACTGTGTACGCCTTGCCCCACGACCGTTTACAGGCCGCTTTACAAAAATACAACCGCCGATGAGCAACGCCACAACCATTCACAGTGAACGGCTGGACCTGATTCCGATGACGCCGGATTTTCTCCAAGCCTGTCTGCACCGGGACGCGGACGCAGCCGCCGCGCTGCTCGGCCTCCCCGTGGCCGACGAATGGTTTGAGCAAGAATGGTTGATCGCGCTACGTCTGGAATTGCTGCTGGATGACCCGACCTACCAGCCCTGGTCTGTGCGGGCCGTCGTCCTGCGGGCCAGCGGCGAAATGATCGGTCACATCGGCTTCCACACCGGACCCGACCCGGACTATCTGGCAGAGCTTGCGCCCAAAGGCGTCGAGTTCGGCTATACAATCTTCGCCCCCTTCCGTCGCCGGGGCTATGCCGAAGAAGCGTCCCGCGCTTTGATGGGATGGGCCACCGGCCACCCGGATGTGGAGCGTTTCGTCCTCTTCATCAGCCCGGAGAATACTCCATCTCTGAAACTGGCGGAGAAGCTGGGCTTTGGCCGTATCGGCGATTGGATGGACGAGGAAGACGGACTGGAGTGGGTCTTTGCGCGGGAGGTATTCTTCCAGTTGATTACAAAAAAATAATGGACAATTACCATTGACAACTGGCAGAAAACGGTTATACTTAGGGTGTAGTCGTGAGAGTTGCATATATGCAATTCGTTGAGGCTAACCTCACACGGCCTAAGCTGGTCGAAAGAGCTGCATTTTGCGGTTCGTGTTGAGAGATAATCTCATGTCGGCTCTTGCTCAGAACCCCCTCAGAGTGAACTCTGAGGGGGTTCTGATTATACACGTATATTGATCGGTTCCATCTTGTCCTGGAGTGGCACAAATGCATATTCTATATCTGGATGATTCGGGATCCGTGAACAACGCCAACGAGGATTATTTTGTCCTGGGTGGCGTATCCGTTCCGGAGGCAAGCGTCCGGTGGCTGTCTCATCAGTTGGAACTCCTGGCCCAAAGGATCAGCCCATCGAATTATCGGGAAGTTGAGTTTCATGCAGCGGATATCTTTGGCGGTCGCGATGGCATCTGGCGGACGCTGCGCAGCAAAAACGAACGTATTGAACTACTTCAATCGCATTGAAAGCCGTTTCGATCAGGATATCCAATCTGGAGTTATCCACGGCCTGGTACACAAGCAGACCTACAACAGACAATGCACCTGTCCAGCCTGTATAACCCGTCGAAATACGGTTTAACTCAGTGGACAGTACCGCCTGCGGTAACTGCTCACCCCCACCCAACCTCCCCCATTTTGGGGGAGAAGTCGATCCAGTCCCCTCCTTGAAATGGGGAGGGGTAGGATGGGGTGGCTGAACAGGTACGTGGAAGGTTGGGTTACAGTTTCTACCGGCAGAGGAAGCATAGGATGAAGTTGTTTGGAAGTTGTGAGGATAGATTTCAGATAATGTGGGCGTGCGCAGAGAGGATTGCCGCCTTGCGCTTCTTCCTGCTGGCTGGTATTCTATTCCCGGCCCCGATTGCGAACATTTGTTTTATACAGATTCGCCCTGGCCCTATTCCCACAAGCCAAAGGTCACACCCAATGCAACCGATTGTCGTTACACTGGAAGAAGCGCGCCGCCTGGCTGTGCTGGCCCAACGGCTGGCTGGCCCCCGTCCACCCGCCACGGCAGAGGGGGTGATGGAAGTCTTTCACGCCCTCAACTGCCTTCAGATCGACCCCATCCGCGCCGTGGAACGCACCCAACTGCTGGTGCTGTGGAGCCGTCTGGGCGCCTTTGACCCGGCCTTGCTGGACCGTTTGCAGCAGGAGGAGCGCACAATCTTCGAAGCCTGGGCGCACTGCGCTTCTTTCGTGCTGACCGAAGATTACCCCCTCTTTGCCCATCATATGACCGAAGAGCCTGAAGGCGGGGGCGTCTGGGGCGAACGGGTGCGCGGGTGGATGGAGGCCAACTCGGCCCTGCACGAGCACATTTTAGAACGGCTGGCCGCGGAGGGTCCCCTGACCTCCTCGGATTTTGACGATCTGGGCGCGCTCCCCTGGGAATCCAGCGGCTGGAGCAGCGGGCGTACAGTCACCCGGATGCTGGATTTTCTCTATTACAGGGGCACAGTAATGTCGGTGGCGCGCAAGGGCAACACCAAATACTGGCATCTGGCCGAACGCTGGCTGCCGCCGGCAACCGATAGGAGCGATTGGGCCGAGGCGGATGTGGTGCGTCGGGCGGCTCACAAATCCTTGCGCGCTCTGGGCATTGCCACCTTCAAACAGATCAACAACCACTTTATCCGCAAGCGCTATCCTGGCCTGAAAGAGCGGCTGGCCGAGTTACAGGAGGGGGGGGTGGCCCTGCCCGCCCGGATTGTGGGCGTGGACGGGGACGTGTGGCCCGACGAATGGTTCATCCATCGGGAGAGTCTGCCCGCGTTGGAAACCATCCGCAACGGAGGCTGGCAGCCGCGCACGGAACTGCTCTCCCCCTTCGACAATCTGATCTGCGACCGGGAACGGACCGAGCAGTTGTGGGATTTTTACTATCGCATCGAGATTTATGTGCCCGCGGCCAAACGGCAGTACGGCTATTATGTGCTGCCCATCCTGCACGACGAGCATTTCATCGGGCGCATGGATTCCAAACTGGAGCGCAAGAGCGGAGTCTATAGCATCAACGCTCTCTACCCGGAAAGTGGGGCGGATGTGACGCCCGAAAGCGGCCAGGCCATTGCGGCACGTCTGGGTGAGTTGGCGAATTGGATCGGGGCGAAGTCCCTGGCCGTGGGTGAGAACATCCCGGACCCGTGGCGGGAAGCTATACTTGACAAGGTGACAAAATGACCGGGTGACAAGGTGACAAAATGTCAGTTTATGCCCGTGTCGAGCATATTCTACAACTGTAAGGCTGTCTGCACAGCCGCCAGTGTCGGCGCAATTGTCAGTGGCTGACCCGTCATCTGCATCGCCGCCGGCACATCCTTCAGCCCGCTGCCGGTGTTGATGACCACAACCGTCTCGTCGGGCTGAATCAGACCAGCGGTCAACGCGCTCTGCACCCCGGCAAAGGCGGCCGCGCCGGCTGGCTCCGCAAAGACCGCACCCAGCCGGGCCAGGGGCAGAATCGCGGCCAGAATCGCCGCATCCTCCACCAGCACAAAAGCGCCCCCGCTCTGTCGCACCGCATTCAGCGCCTTCACCGGGTCCCGGGGCGCGTTGACGCTGATGCTGTCGGCCCGGGTCGTGGCAGCCACGGGCAGGGGAATCTCCCGTCCGTCCCGCCAGGCGTTGTGCAGGGCCGGGCTGCCCGTAGACTGCACGCCGTAGATGCGGGGCATCCGCTCGATCCAGCCCAGGGCCAGCAAATCCCGGAAGCCTTTGTGGACGCCGCCGATGATGCAGCCATCACCCACCGACACAAATACAGTATCAGGCGTTGTGTATTGCGTATTGCGTATTGCGTATTGCGTCGCGTCTGTCGCCGACACTTTTGCCTTTTGCCTTTTGTCTTCTGGGCCTTCTTCTCCTCTGCGCCTCTGCGCCTCTGCGAGAGAGAGCTGTTCGGCGATCTCAAAGCTGACCGTCTTCTTGCCCTCGGTCATATAGGGATTGTAGCCGGTGTTGCGGTTGTACCAGCCGAATTCCTGGCAGGCGGCCACGCAGAGGTCGAAGGCGTCGTCGTAGCTGCCGTCCACGGCCAGCACCCGGCTGCCATAGACGAGCAACTGGGCGATTTTGGCTGCCGGCGCGGTCTTTGGGACAAAAATCACGCTGGCCTGGCCCGCGGCCGCGGCTTGACCGGCCAGGGCCGCGGCCGCGTTGCCCGTGCTGGCCGTGGCAACAATCGCCGCGCCCTTCTCCTGGGCCCGGGCCACGGCGATGGCCGAGGCCCGGTCTTTGAAAGAGGCGGAAGGATTGCGCCCGTCATCTTTAATATAGAGATTGGGCAGACCGATGCTTTCGCCCAGCCGCTTCGCATAGAGGAGAGGCGTGTTGCCCACGGGCAGGGGGGGCAGACTGGCCCGGTTCACCGCCAGCAGGGCCCACCAGCGCCCGATGGAACGCTCCGGGTCCGCGGCGATCTGCTGCGGGGATGTGGCGGAGCGGATTGCCGCATAATCGTACTGGACATCCAGCGTGCCCAGATCGCTGCCCACATTGGGACGGCAGCCGCAGACGTACTCGATGGCGTCGGGTGGGTATTCTGCCCCACAGCGCAGGCAGCGGAGGGAGGTGAGGAAGGGGGGGGGTGGCGGTGCGATAGGTTTCATTGGCGGTTAAAAATGTTGGTGGGATGATGGGATGATGGGATGATGGCGTACACGGACATCATCCCATCATCCCACCAACTACACAAATCAGACGCTTTTTGTGATTACTCTCTCTACGATTTCATAGGTCGTACGCACGCAGTAATGAAAGCTCTTTTCGTGGAGCCGCTCGTCGTGGGCGTGGGCGCGCTCGAAGAGGTTCAGATCGTCGGCGGGGTGGGGGGAGAAGCCGAAGACCTTCACGCCCAGGGGGGCGATGGCTTTGGCGTCGGTGCCGCCTGTGACCAGATTGGGCAGGAGGTGGGTGCCCGGCGCGCGCACGGCCATCACTGCGTTGATGGCGTCGAGCAGAGGCCCTTCCAACTCGGCTTCCAGGGCGATAGCTGGCTGGGGTGTGGCCCACTCGATCTCCAAATCGGCCAGCTCTGGGCCAAGTACGGCCCGAATCTCCCGCTCGAAGTCGGCCCGACTCTGCCCCGGCAGCAGCCGACCATCGATTCCCGCCTCGGCCACATCCGGGATCACATTCAACTGCCCTCCGCTGCGCAGAATCGTCGGCATAGCCGTATTGCGCAGAACTGCGTTCAGATTGCGCCGCATTGTCGGGTCGAGGGGAGCGGCGTCCATCACCGCGCCGGGGTCTTCGCTGTGGAGCAGTTGGCGGAAGAAAACCCCATTTTGGCCTTTTTGGGTGTCGGCGAGAACCTGTAAAAAGCGGCGGGTGGTGGCTGTCATATGCACAGGCAGCCAGGTGGAGCCGAGCCGGCGCACTGCATCGGCCAGCCGCACAATGCCGGCGTTGGGCATAGGCACAGAGCCGTGCCCCGGTGTGCCCCGTGCCCGCAGCCAGAAGCGGCTGGTGCCCTTTTCCCCGGCCTGGATCGTCATATAGTACACGCCGTTGATCTCCGCGGCAATGCCGCCCCCCTCATTCAGGGCAAATTCGGCGTCGGCGAAAAGCTCGGCGTGGTTTTCCGCCATCCAGCGCGCCCCATAGACGCCGCCGGTCTCCTCGTCGGCCAGGGCCAGAAAGATCACATCCCGCTTGGGCCGTTGGCCGCGGTCGTGAAAGTTCTTTTTGACGGCCAGCAGGGTAGCCAGGGCAGCCGTCACCGTCTGTTTCATATCGGTTGCGCCCCGACCGTAGATCATTCCGCTCGCGTCTTTGTGGCCGGAGAAGGGCGGGTGGCTCCACTTGTCCGGCTCGGCCATCACCACATCCAGATGGCCCATCAGCAGAATAGGCGGCAGTGAGCCGTCGCCCTTCAGCCGGGTGATGAGGTTGGCCCGCCGCGGCGCGCTTTCCAGAATGACCGATTCGATGTCCTGTTTTGCCAGAACGCTGGCGATGTACTGGGCGGCCGGGCGTTCGTTGCCTGGGGGATTGGTGGTGTCGAGCTGGAGGAGATGGATAAAGTGGCGGGTGGCTTCGTTGAGCATTGACGCCCAGTCGGATTCCTGCAAATAAGGCATGTTCCGGCTTCCTTTTTCTTTTTTGCTGCGATGTGGGGAGCGATGTGAGAATCCAGCGGTGCTTGTATTGTTTTGTCAACACCAAAATATCGTACCCGAAAGCCCAGGAATGCACAAGCAGCTTTGTTGCGCTTTGCCATCTGTTCGTTCCTTGTGTATACTTTTTCTATCGCCTACCCCCAGGTACTTGTGCATTGTTTTGTCCTCTTTTCTGTTTCAGACTCAATGTGGAGTATGAACGCTGGTGACAGTATCCCCGCATTCTACGACGACTTCCAATCTGTCTGTTTGGCAACGGCCCGTACTGGTCATCGGCGATCTGCTGATGCTTCTGCTTTTTGTGGTGCTGGGCCGCATCAGCCACGGCATGACCAGCGATTGGCTTATTAATATAGCGCGCATCGCCACCCCTTTTGTGGTGGGCTGGGCAATCACCGCGCTCGCCGTCGGTGCCTATCGTCCCCAACTGTGGCACAGGTCCACGGATTTTCTGCTCCGTTCGGCGGCTGCCTGGCTGTTGGGCAATGGATTGGCCTTTCTCCTGCGCTATTTTGTGATGCAGGATCGGATTACTCTGCCCTTTGCGTTGACTTCCGTCGCCTTCACCGGGCTTTTTCTGCTGGTCTGGCGGATCGCTTTTCTGATCTGGCAGACGCAGATAGAGCGTCGCCTGCACTTGCGGGAGAGTTCTCCATGCGACGGGTTGCGTCACGGGGGATGAAAATTTTGTATACACGGATCGGAGGGAACACAGATTTTTATTAATCCGTGTTTTTTCATCCGTGTATACAAGCCTATTTTAGGGTAGCGAGTAAGCGGTTTTGTCGCCAAGATTCCGGGAATCGGCCAAACCCACAGGGGCATTCGAGTGATTTTGTGGCCGATTCCCGGAATCAGATCGTCCAATTTTTCCACCCACACTCCTTAATGGAGTGCTCACTCCCCGAAGGAGTGCCGAGCCGATGATTTCTTCCCTCAAACGGGTCTCGATGGCAGAGCGCAAAGAGTGGCTGCTGTTTGCTCTGCTGGTCGGGCCAAATCTGTTACTATTTAGCATTTTTACCTACTGGCCGCTGCTTTATAATGGCTATCTGAGCTTTGTGCGCTGGGATATGCTGGCCCCTGTCAAACTGTGGGTAGGGTTGCAGAATTACAGGAATCTCTTTTCTTCCCCGGCTTTTGGCAATATCGTCTGGAACACTGTGGTTTTCACGGCTGGCTCGGTGGGGTTGATCTGTGGGATTGGGCTGCTCATCGCGATGTTGCTGAACCAGCCCCTGAGCGGGCGCAACTTCGCCCGGGGGGTGGTCTTTAGTCCGGTGATGCTGAGCGGTGCGGCGATTGGTATCGTCTGGATTTATATCTTCGATCCCCGCTATGGGCTGCTGGACATTCCCATTCGGGCGTTGGGGTTCCGTTCGCCCAGTTGGCTGCTGGACACGGCCTGGGCGATGTCCGCGGTGATTATTGTGCAGGTCTGGAAGAATGTGGGCTATGCGGTGGTCATCTATCTGGCCGGGTTGCAGGCCATCCCCCGGGAACTCTACGAGGCCGCGCTGGTGGATGGGGCCAATAGCTGGCAGCGCTTCCGCAATATCACTCTGCCCGGTCTGTCGCCGGTCGTTTTCTTTCTGGTGCTTACAACAATCCTCGCCAGTTTCCAATCCTTCGACATTATTAAAGTGATGACCGAAGGCGGGCCGGTGGACGCCACCACAACCCTCATTTATTATCTTTATCAAGAAGGTTTTGTGGCCTTCAACGCGGGCCGGGCTGGGGTGGCTTCGGTGGTGCTCTTTGTGTCGATGCTGGCCTTTACAATTGTGCAGATGCAGACCAGCGAACGTTCGGTCCACTATGCGTAGGTTAAAATAACGCTACAGGAAATCTTCCGCAGGGACGCAAAGGCGCAGAAAAGATCGTTTCTGGGGTAGATATATTGGGTGAGGGTAGATATGGCAAAAGCTGAGGCAGAGATCGGGGCAACGGTCCGCAGGGGAAATGTAATAGAGACCAGCCGTTGGGTGGGTCAGGGTGGCGGCTGGTTCAGCCTTTCCCTGGGCTATCTGGGGATGCTGCTCTGTCTGCTGCTGATCGGCCTGCCCGTCTATTGGATGATTATCGGCGCGCTGAAGGGCACGGCCGAAGTCTACCGGGTTCCGCCCACATGGATTCCCGTGGACCCTACCTTTGCCAATTTCGGCGAAGCCTGGAGATCAGCCCCCTTTGGCCGCTATTACATCAACACAATCATTACGACGCTGATGGGCAGCGGTTTTGAGATTCTCTTTGCCGTCACTTCGGCCTACGCCTTTGTCTTTCTGCGCTTCCCCAAACGGGACTGGATTTTCCTGATTTTGCTGGCGGCGTTGATGGTTCCCGGCCAGATTACAATTCTGCCCAACTATCTGACGGTGGCCCGGCTGGGCTGGATCAACACCTATTTGGGCATCGTCGTCCCTGGCGCGTCTGTGGCCTACGGCACATTTCTGCTGCGCCAGTATTACAAAACCCTGCCGATTGAGGTGCTGGACGCGGCCAAAGTGGATGGCGCCGGCCATCTTCTTACCCTCTGGTCGATTGTCCTGCCCCTGGCCAAACCGGCGATTATCTCTTTCGCTCTGCTCAGTATCGTTTCCAAATGGAACGACTTTTTGTGGCCGTTGATTGTGACCAACACCCGGCTGATGCGGGTGCTGCCCATTGGCATCTATTGGCTGAAGGTGGAGGAGGGATCGATTAACTGGGGTGTGGTAATGTCAGGCACGCTCTTTGTGGTGCTTCCCGTGGCATTCGTCTTCTTATATGCCCAGCGCTATATTGTAGACGGTATCGCGGCCGGCGCTGTCAAAGGCTAGACCTGTTGCATTATTGTTTTCGTGTATTGTTTCTGTGTAGTCGTTTACCTCAAAGGAGAGTACTCAATGATGGACAAGCAATTCAGTCGACGCAAGTTTTTGATGGGTCTGGGCGCCAGCGCCAGTATGATGGCATTGGCCGCCTGCGCCGCGCCGGCGGCCCCTGCCGCAGCACCTGCGGCTGGTGGAGAAAGCGCTCCAGCCGCAGCCGCCCCTGCTATGGAGTCTGTAACTGTTACCCTGTGGAGCAGCTACACGGGCAAAAATGGCGAGACCGAGACCGAACTGGTCAGGCGTTTTAACGAAAGCCAGACCGATGTAAATCTGGACTATCAATTCCAGGGTAGCTACGAAGAGACGGCTCAGAAGATCACCGCCGCGCTGCAAGCCAAGACCGCACCCGATGTGGCCCTGTTGAGCGATGTCTGGTGGTTCAAGTTCTATCTGAACAACGCGCTGCTGCCCCTGGACGATCTGATGGCCGCGGCCGAGGTGGACACCGCCGACTATCAGGATTCGCTGATCAACGAAGGCGTGCGCCAGGGCAAGCACTATTGGGTGCCCTTCGCCCGCAGCACCCCCCTCTTCTACTACAACAAAGAGAAGTGGGCCGCGGCTGGTCTGCCCGACCGGGGACCGGAGACCTGGGACGAATTTATGGAATGGGCACCCAATCTGGTAGAGATGGACGGCAGCGAGATGAAAGTCCCCGCCTTTGCCCACCCGGACGGGGCCAGCTACATCGCCTGGCTCTTCCAGGGCGTGGCCTGGCAGTTTGGCGGTGCGTATAGCGATCCCGATTTCACTATGCGTATGACGGACGAGGGGACACTGGCCGCGGGCGAGTTCTATCGGGACACCGTACACACCCATAAATGGGCACGCCCGACCAAAGACATCAGCCCCGATTTCATCAATGGATTGACCGCCTCGGCGATGATGTCCACGGGTTCGATGGGTGGAGTGAAAGCCAACGCTGCCTTCGAGTTTGGCACAGCCTTCCTGCCCAAAAAGGAATTCTTCGGCTGCTGCACAGGTGGCGCGGGTCTGGGCATTCTCGCCGCCACCCCTGCCGAGAAGCAGGCCGGTGCGATGGAGTATATCGCCTTCGCTTCCAACGTCGAAAACACCATTTTCTGGGCGCAGAACACCGGCTATATGCCCGTGCGCAAGAGCGCCCTGGAAAATCCGGATATGTTGGCCTATTTCGACGAATTCCCCCAATTCAAGACGGCCGTGGAGCAGTTGGCTCTGACCCAACCCCAGGACAGCGCCCGGGTCTTCGTGCCCAACGGCGACCAGATCATCGGCAAGGGTCTGGAGCGCATCACTGTGCAGGCCGAAGAAGTAGCCGTGGCCTTTGGCGATGTGCAGAAGATTCTGGAAGAAGAAGCCGCGCCGGTGGTGGCCGCGTTGAAAGCCATCGAAGGCTAAACTACACTCGGTACGGTGACAAAATGACCGGGTGGCAAGGTGAAGAAATGTCACTATATCCCTGTGTCGAGAATAGAAGTTCGACTTTTTCTTAAAAATCGAACTTCTACGAAGTCGAACTTTTGAGAGACCCGGCACACCTGTGCCGGGTCTCTCCTGCTTTGTGGTGCTGTAACTGCTCACCCCCTCCCAACCTCCCCCAAGCTGGGGAAGGTTGGGAGGGGGTGAGCAGGTATGTAGTGTTTGTGCCATAGCCGATGCCGGCAGAAGAGATTGGCATACTTCCCATCATCCCTTCATCTTTCCCCCCCTCTCTTTCCACAAAACTGTGCTATAGTTATGGTAATATCCAGCACCAGCCAGTGGAGCTTCCCCCATGCGTATTGCCCTCTTCAGTGATGTCTACAAGCCGGTAATCAACGGCGTCGTCAATCACGTATCTCTGCTCAAGCGCTACTTCGAGCGTTGGGGTGAACAGGTGTGGCTCTTTGTGCCCGGCCAGCCAGAGAGCGTCGATGACGAAGCCAATGTGATCCGACTGCCCGGTGTCCCCATCGCCGACACGGGCTATCATCTGAGCGTGGCCCTGGACCGGCGGGCGCGCAATATCCTCAAACAGGCTGACATTATCCACGTCCATCACCCCTTTCTCAGCGGCAGCTTTGGCCTGAACGCGGCCCGCAGATACGATCTGCCTCTCGTCTTCACCAACCATACCCGTTACGATCTCTACGTCCAGCAATACCTGCCCCTCATCCCCGAAGCCCTTTCCGATACTGCGCTGCAAGCCTTTTTTCATCTTTTCAGCCAGCGTTGCAGCGCCTTCATCGCACCCAGCCAGGGTATTGCCGAGGTGATGCGGGAGGAGTGGGGCGTACAGGGGCGGGTGGCTGTGATTCCCAACGGGGTGGAGTTGGATGATTTTCACAGCGCTGTGTCCACCCAATCCCGTCAAGCGTTGGGGATTGCCCCGGACGCGCTGGTGGGCGTCTTTGTGGGGCGGATGAGTGGGGAAAAGGCTGTGGACCGTCTGCTGCGCATCTTTGCTGTGCTGGCCCAGGAGCAACCCCGGCTGCACCTGTTGTTGATCGGCGGTGGACCCGAACTGGCCGATTATCAGCTGCTGGCCCAGCAATTGGGTGTCGCCGCCTGTGTCACCTTTGCCGGCGCGCTCCCCTATCAGCAGATACCCGGCTATCTGAAACTGGCCGACTTTTTCGTCTCGGCCAGCGTCTCCGAAGTCCATCCCCTCACATTCATCGAAGCCGCGGCTATGGGTCTGCCCGCGGTGGGCATCGACTCCCCCGGCGTGACCGATATGATTGTGGATGGCAAGACTGGTTTTGTGGCGGCGGACAGCGATCTCAGCTTTGGCCTGCGGGTGCTGCGCCTGGCCCAGGACGAGAATCTGCGTGCCCAGATGGGCCAGGCCGCCCAGGAGCAGAGCCACGCCTACGCCGCCCACACCAACGCCCGGGAGGTTCTTAATCTCTACCAGTCGTTGATGCGCTGAAAAGAGATCTGCACCCGTTTCAGTGCAGCCGTGACATTGCCCAAGCAACAACTTCCCTGGGGGTTGCGAATTTCGCAGGCGCATTGCCCGGCCTGAATCCCCGCGTTGACCTGCTCGACGACACTGCTTGCCCCGCTGAGGAGCAGTTCCCGCTGGATGCTGCCCGGCGTGTGGCAGAAGCAGTAGCAGACGAAGACATCGACCGCGCCCGGGTGCTTCTGGTATACCCGCTCGCGCAGGTCGTCTTCGCTGTAGACTTCGCCGCGCTCGCCAAAGTAGACGATTTCGCAGCTTTCCGTGCGGCAGAAATGGTAGACCGGGGAGGCCAGGCCGCGCAGACTCACAGCGAGCATCGCCTTGACCGTCTGGGTATCCACGCTTTTTCCTTTGCCACCGCAGACCGGGCAGGTTGTCTGACTGATGGAATGGGTTTGCGCCGGTGCCGCGGCGCAGCAATCGTCTGCCGTTGTACAGAGAATCTCTTTCAACTTCCCCCCGTCCTTTCCTGCGCGTTGCGTTCAAGTGTCTCCAACAGCGGACATTCCCCGCTGGGTCCGCCCTGGGCACAGGCGGCGATCATCTCCTGCAATGCGTCGTGCATCGCTTGCAGGGCGCTGATTTTGGCTTCGATGTCGGCCACTTTGTGTTCGGCCCGGCGGCGCACATCCTCGCAGGAGGTCTCTTTGTCCACGCGCAGAGCCAGCAACCCTTGAATTTCCTCCAGAGTGAATCCCAACGCCTGGGCCTCTTTGATAAAGCGCAGGCGAATGACGCTCTCGGCGTCGTACTGCCGATAGCCCGATTCTGTGCGCGGCGGGTCGGGCAGCAAGCCCCGCCGTTCGTAGTAGCGGATGGTTTCGATGTGGACGTCGGCCAGTGCGGCAATGCGTCCAATCGTCGGCGGTTTTGGCATAGGATAGCTCCTGTGGGTTGCGATGAGTTTAGTCTACACCCCGTAGTGTACTACAGAGTCAAGTGGCAATTTCAGAAGTTCGACTTTTCGGAAAAAGTCGAACTTCTTCCCTCCAGCAATTGCAAATTTGAGCAAAGGGAACAGAAATAGAACGCGGATTGGGCCGGATTGAGCGGATTCTCGCTGATTTTTCTTCTTTATCCGCTTTTATCCGTCCCTTCCCTTCGACAGGCTCAGGACACCGCAGCGTCATCCGCGTTCTATATTTGAAATTGCTGTCTTCCCTCTTGGCTGCTTGTGGCCCCGCCCCGCTGTGGTATACTCTTTCTCTGTGATTCGCGTCGGATCGCCGCTCCTACCCCCAAAGGCACACCCTATGCAAACTGTCTGGAAAAATGTCACCCTCTGGAGTCTCGTCCTCGGCCACTTTTGCGTGGATATGCTGGCCGGGGCTATGCCGATTATCGTCGGCCTCTATTTGAAGGATTCCCTGCAACTCAACCTGGCCCAGATCGGTCTGCTCTTGGCCGTCTACAAACTTTCCGCCTCCCTCACCCAGCCCTTCTTTGGCTATCTGAGCGACCGCTACGGCGGGCGCTGGTTTGCCGTGGGCGGTGTGCTGTGGATGGCGATCTTCCAGGGCGCAGTCGGCTTTATGCCCACCCTTTCCGGCGCGCTGGTGATGGGCGGGCTGGCCGGGCTGGGGTCCGCGGCCTTTCATCCCCAGGGCGCATCCGGGGCCAATGTGGCTGCGGGGGAGAACAACAAAACCGCTGGCGTAGCCCTCTTTATGCTGGGGGGCAATATGGGATTCGCGGTTGGCCCTATTCTGGCCGCGCTGGTGATGGGGCGCGCAGGACCGGCAGGCACGGCGGTGCTGGCTGGTATTGCTGTGCTGATTGTGCCATTTCTCTACACCTTAACCGGTCAAGCCCAGCGCAAAGACGCGGGCGCGGCCAAGAAAGCCGCCAACTGGAAGATCGAACTCAACCCCCTCTTTTCCACGACTGTAATTGTCTCGCTGATTCTGGTGATGTCCCTGCGGGCCTGGTCCCAGGAATCCTTCTCCGCCTTTCTGCCCCAATTCTTTGTGCAGATCTCCCACTTCTCCAAAACCAATGCCAGCGCCCTCTCCTCGCTGATGCTGTTGACAGTCGCTTTCGGCTCATTGGCCGGGGGCATCCTCTCAGACCGCATCGGTGGGGTGCGGGTGATGGTGGGGTCGATGCTCATCTCCGCGCCGCTGATGCTTTCGATGTTTCTGCTGGGGGATTGGCGGGCCTATTTCGTGGCCCCCTTCCTGGGCTTTTGCACGGGCGCAGCCTGGCCGCCGATGCTGGTGCTGGCCCAGTCTCTCTTCCCCAAAAATGCGGGCGTCGGCTCCGGCGTGGCCCTGGGCTTCGTCTTTGCTATGGGCGGGCTGGGGCTGAATCTGACCGGCTGGCTGGCCGAACCCCAGCGGCTCGGTCTCTATACGGCGATGCTGCTCCTCAGTATTATCCCGGTACTGACAGCTCTGCTGGCCCTGCCCCTGCCGTCGGTCTCCCGCACAGGGCTGGTCGTGCGCCAGCGGGTGCGCCCGATTGTAGCGACGACGGGGAGCGACTGAGGCCCTATGCAGCTATTCAAGCGGCTGGCCGACTGGTTTCGGGCTGAATCCCAAAGCGGCGAGGAGGCCATTGTCCAGCACGTCATCGACGGCGATTCCGTGCGCTTGACCGACGGGCGGGAGGTGCGCTACATTGGCGTAGACGCCGCGGAGCTGGGCAGCGACGTTCCCTGGGCCCAGGCTGCCAAAGCCGCCAATATTCGCCTGGTGCAGGGCAAACGGGTGCGGCTGGAGCGGGAAGTCTCCGAAACCGACCGTTACGGGCGGCTGCTGCGCCACGTCTACATCGGAGATCGCTGGGTCAACGGCGAACTCATCGCCGCCGGACTGACCCGTGTGCGCCTCTACGCCCCGGATGTCCAGCACGGCCCTGAACTGGTCAAATTGCAGGAAGAAGCCCAGCGCCGTAGGCGGGGGATGTGGCGCACCCGGGTTTGGTGGCGCTTTTGGGAGAAGGAAAGGAAATAGTGAATGGTGAATAGCGAATTGTGAATTGTGAATGAACCGCTCGCCTGCCGACTGACACCTGACACCCGACACCCGACACCCTCTACCCCTATGCCCACTGACGCCCGGGTTCTGCGCATTCTTATCGCTAATCTTCTGCTCCGGGTCGCGGCGTCGGCGGCGGCGGTGGTGGCCGCGCTCTATCTGACCCAAATCAACGAAAATCTGCGCGGGGTGGCGGCCTGGGAAGTGAGTCTGATCGTCGCCATCAGCTACACCGCCATCGAACTGCCCCTTTCCCCTCTGGCCGGGGCGTGGAGTGACCGCTTCGGCAGCCGTCGCCTGCTTATCGTCGGCCCCCTGTTGGCCGCCGCGGGCACCCTGCTGATGGCCTTTTCCACCGCCACCGCGCTGCTGGCCCTGGGCCGTCTGCTGGGCGGTGGGGCCGCGGCCCTGACCACACCGCCGATGCTCAAACAGATGACCGCCTATACCGAGGACGACCCCAAACTGCGCAGCCAGGCGGTCAGCCTCTACCAGTTGACCGGGCTGCTGGGCTTTGTGATTGGGAGTGGGGCCGGGGGCTTTCTCTTTGCCTGGATGGCGGAAGCGGCCTTCTCCCTCCTGGCCGCGGTCTATGCGGCCCCGGCCCTGCTGCTCTGGGCGGCGCTCCTCTATCAGGACGAAAGCGCGCCGACTGGGTCGACTCCTCCCCCAAAGTGGGGGAGGTTGGGAGGGGGTGAGCAGTCACATTGGCGGGTCCATTTGCGTCTGCTGCGGTTGCCCTCTATGCGGGGCTTTGTCCCGGCCTGGCTGGCCTTTAATCTGATTTTGGGTCTCTGGCTGAGTCAGATTGCCTATCAACTGGGCGGGCCCCAATGGGCGGGTCAACGGCTGCCGGGGGGCTTCAGCGACAGCGAAGTGGGTCTGCTCTTTGCCGGCTATGGGGGGACAATTCTGCTGGGGCTGCTGGTCTGGTTCTGGCTGCTGCCCCGGATGCGGCGCAGCAGTGCGCTCTTTGTGGCCGCGGGGGGACTGGTGGGGACGAGCGTGGCTGTGCTGCTTCTCAACCGCTGGGAGGGCTGGCTGGTCTGGCCCGCCCTGCTCCTGCTGGCGGTCAGTGTGATGGTGGAGGCGGGCTTCGCCCCGGCTACGTTGGCCCTGCTGGGCGACATCAGCGACGAGGCCCAAACCAGCCGGGGCGCGCTGATGGGTCTCTACAATGTGCTGCTGGGGGGTGGACAGTTGGTGGGCGGCTGGATCGGCGGGCTGGCCGCGGGCTGGGCCGCCATCGACGGGCTGAGCTACGCCACGCTGCTCCTGGCTGCTTTGACGGTTCTTTTCGTTCTGCCCCTGCACCGGATGGAAAAAATGGCAAAAAAGGACACGGATTTACGCGGATAGGACGGATTTACACAGATGTTAATCCGTGAAAATCCAATACATCCGTGAATATCCGTGTCCTTTTTTATTTGGAATCAATTTGAACCGGGTGATGACAGCCCTCCTCGGCGCAGAACCCTACGCCGTACAGACAATGTTCTACTTCAAACCGGCAGGCGCACGGGGGCAGGCCCTGCACCAGGACCAGTACTATCTGCGTGCGCAACTGGGGACGTGTATGGCGGCGTGGATGGCGGTGGACGATTGCGACGAGGAGAACGGCGCGCCTGTGCTGGAATTGCAGGGGTAGGTCGGACTGTCAGTCCGACCTACGCGGCAGGGGCGCAGCAGTGACAAAATCGGTCCGGTTGTCATCCGTCTCCTGACTGTCGTCGTCGATCCGGTGCAAGCCGAGGGTATTGCTGGGACGTGGCGCAGGGCCGTTGCCTTCAAAGCAGTCCGCGCTGCCATAGCCGACAAAATCGACAATCGGTTGCCCGTTGGGGCAGACGCCGGTCAGGGGCGCAGTCTCTGCCACCAGGGCCACTTTGCCGCCGCTGGCGCTCATCGCCGTCTCGCCCAGAGCATCGGCCGGCGGCAAAGAGAGCCGCCCACCCGCGCCCTGGGCCTGCTGGATCAGATAGAACCCACCCGCCGGGATTGTCCCGCTCAGGGGTGTCACCAGCCAGCTTTTGCCCGTGGCCGAGGCGTATTGGATGGACCAGCCGCTCACATCCACCGCCGCGCTGCCGGGGTTGTGGAGTTCGATAAAGTCGTGGGTGAAGGTGGCGCCGGCATTGCCACCCCCGCCGTAGAGCTGGCTGATGCGCACGTTCAGCGTTTCCGAGATGGCTGGGGATGTGACGGATATTCCTGACGTAAGTCGCAGGGAGGGTGTCGGGGTCACGGCGAACGGCAGCGTCCCCGTTTGGGGCGTTGTCGGGCGGAGCGATGGCGCAGTCGCAGTCAGCGCCGCCCGGCTCGACGGACTTATCGGCGGATTGACCGGCGTTGCAATGGCTGGTGACGTGCTGCCACAGGCGGTCGGGCCGCTTGCGCTGTTGCGGGGCACCGGTGGGCCTGGGGAAAAATCAGCGCCGTTGCTGGCCGTCTGTGTACAGCCATCCGCCAGACGCAGGGCCGCGCTCCGATTGTTCAGGGCCAGCGCGGACGCTTGGCCGGAAAAGCAGTCGGTATTGCCAAATCCGACCAGATCGACCAGCCCGTTCCCTTCCGGGCAGGCAGTGCCCCGTGCCAGAAGCTCCGTTGTGTGGAGCAGGGCCACTTTGCCGCTGCTGGCACTCATCGCAATTGTGCCGATGGCGTCGGGGCGGGGGAGCGGCGTTCTCCCGCCATTGCCCTGGGCCTGCTGGATCAGATAATATCCGCCGGGCTGAATCGTGCCGGTCAGCTCCGTCTTTTGCCAGACCGTGCCCGTGGCCGAGGCGTATTGCACAGACCAGCCCGCCAGCGCGACTGCACTTTCACCCGGATTGAAGAGTTCGATAAAGTCGTGGGTATACTCAGCGCCGCTATTGCCACCGCCGCCGTAGACTTGGCTGATGAGGACGGCGGGTTCGGTTGTTTGGGCGGTTGCCATTGGGCCGGTGAGGGCAAAGAGGCTGACAATAGCGAAGATCAGCGCTGCGAACGGTTGGGTGTGACGCATCCGGGTCTCCTTTCGGGTCAGAAGTTCGGTAATTACTCAGGGTGCGACGCACTCGCCAGGAGTAGATTCCACTGCAAAATGAGTGCGGCGAGTGCGTCGCACCCTGACCCTGAGTAGTTACGAAGTTCGACTTTTCAGAAAAAGTCGAACTTCTGAGATTACGCCCAACATACCACAATCCCGCAAGGGGAGCAAAAGGCAAAAATCTGTGTCCCTATTTTTTTGAACAGGCCACACGGCCGGCTGACACCGATAACGACGAAAATGTAGGTCGGACTGTTAGTCCGACTGGCCTGTTCTGTGGCTGTCGCAAGCTAACAGCTTGCGTTACAGGACTATTTATACAACAGGAGAAAATCAAATGCGACTCGAAGACAAAGTGGTGATTGTTACCGGCGCGGGGGGTGGGCTGGGCGCGGGGATTGCCCGTGTCTGTAGCCGGGAAGGGGCCCGGGTGGTGGTGGCGGACATTCGGGGAGACGCGGCCCAGGCTGTGGCCGAGAGTCTGCCCGGTCCGGCGCTTGCCCTGGCCTGCGATGTGGGGGACGACGACGCACAGCATCTACTGGTTGTCCAGGCGGTGGAACGCTTCGGGCGTATCGACGGGCTGGTGAACAATGCGGGTATCAACTTCGCCAAGCCCTTTTTGGACACAACCGCGGCCGAATGGGAGCGGATTATCCGGGTGGACCTGCGCGCCGTCTTCTTCCTCAGCCAGAAGGTCTGTCGGCAGATGCTGGCCCAGGCGCGGCCCGGCGGCTCGCTCGTCAACATTTCCAGCGTCCACTCCCAGGCCGCGCTGCCCGGCGCGGGTCCCTACGATGCGGCCAAAGGGGGCGTCGTGGCAATGGGCAAGAGTCTGGCTGTAGAGCTTGCGCCGCTGGGCATTCGGGTCAACGCCATTTCGCCCGGTCTGCTCAACACCCAAATCTGGCAGGACATCCAGGACGCCGCGCCCAGCGCCGAGGAATGTCTGGACTATTGGAAGTCCAACATCCCCATCGGGCGGGTGATCGAAACCGAAGAGATCGGGGAGCTGGCGGCCTTCCTGCTCAGCCCAGCCAGCAGCGCCATCACCGGGGCCAATATCTTCGCCGACGGGGGGATGACCGCGCAGCTGATCAGCAAAGAGCCGTATGTGTCGCGGGCGTTGGAGGGGAAGTAGGCGGCGTATTTGTCGTTAGATCTTCTACAGATGTGCCCTTTTGCCTACTTTGAGAAGACTAGCGGCAATGATATGCGTATCAGTGGGTATTGTAATGTACCGGTTAAAGGTAGTGCTGGAATTTGGAGATCGGTGGATGCAGGGATGTCAACCGTTTGGGTCAGGAGAGATGTTGACCCGTTGCGGGTCCATAGCTGGTGTCGCCCACAGGTGAGGCTCTCCATCTGAAAGTTGCCCTGAGGATCAGAGAGGACCATACTTTGCGCGCCGGTTGGCTCAATGCCTAGTCGTTGCAGATAAACGGGCCACAGTTCTAATGCCTTCTCATCCGAGTCTTGACTTCCGTTTTGGTTGCTGTCGTGAAATATAGAACCGGTTACTTTGCGGTTGGTAGGTGGAGAGCCGCTCTGAACTTGACCTGCGCCAAGTGTGTATGAAATGGCTTTCCCATTGTGATCAGAAAGAATTACGTCGATTAACTCTAGCGGTGTTTGACCAAGACAGTCTCTCCTGCGTAGTGTGAGAAGCGCAATGTCACCGCTGCCGCTTTGTGGCAGATTGCCGATTTGTGTATAAGCCAGCGAGGCGCGCCCGGCGTTGTTATCGATTGTTTGCTCGACAATAAAGTCGGCGCTAAGAAAACTGCCGGGCTTGAATGATTCTACCCCGACAATGCTTGGATCGTAACGAACATCCAATTCCACTCCATATAGACTGATAACATCTGTAACACGAATAGTCGCCGTGAAGGCTTCTGTCGAGGTTAATTCCACGATGTCCGGACTTACTACGACGCTGGTGTTCTGTATTGCCCCCTTCAGACTTTTGATGGCTGAACCTGAAAGCACGGCGAGAGCCGCTGCCACTAAAAAGAAGATAAGGATGGAGCGAATTGGAAACAGACGTTTATTTGTCATATTCTTCACCAACTGGGGCTGTGAAAAATTGTATGCTTTTCCTCTCTATTACCGTGACTTGAAACAATGAAGGCAGATAGATGATCCTGCCTTGACTGCTATCTCCCGCGGGAAAGACCAATGCAGGTAAGTAAATCACCCAGGTGGTCAAAGGTTTGATACCAAAATTGACACCGGAAACCCCTGTTCCATCCAATAAATTTAAGCTAATCTCGGCAGATGTGGTGAAGATATAGGGTGTATTGATCAACGGGGTGATCTCAATAAAGTATTCCCCACCCGGCAAACGATTAAAGAGATAGTCACCATCCTTGTTGGAAAGCGTTGCCCATTGTCGATCACTATCAAGAAGATACAATTTTACCAGAGCACGCAAGCCCGGCTCGCCAGGCTCATGGATGCCATTTTGATTAATATCTTCGAACACAACGCCGCTGATGCTACCAGTTGCCACTGTGGGTGTTGGCGAAGGCGTTCCGGTAGCGTCAGGTGTTGTTGTATGGACGGGTGAAGGGGTCGGTGAAGGGGTTGCCGTGCCCTGACCTGTTGTCGGCGTAGTGGTTGGTGTTGGTGTCCCTCCGTCAATCACCTCCAGGTTGCAGTTTTGGAGCTGGACAGGTATCGCTTTCCCTGTCGGGTCTGAAAGCACAACACTGGACAGGGTGAAATCGGTCACACCGGCGCTGATGCCTGTGATCGTCGCCCGGGCTAACTCCCCTGTACCACTTATCGCTGTGCGCGGGCTTAGTTGAGTTAGTGCTAACTCAACTTTTCCTGTGCTGTTGTCAGCCGTGTTGACAACTACAAAGTCGGGTGATAGAAAATTTCCGATTTCGAGATTGACACCCGCTTTGGCGCTATCTGCATCCTGAAAGTGGATACGTCCTGCGTTGAACTTAACGCTTAGCTCGTATCCGTATAGATTAGATACTTCCAGAACATCAAGGATGAAGGTGGTTTCCTGATCGGTTTCTATCGATGTTTGCAACAAACGACAGCGTAATGATGCCGTCTGCTCGGTTGCGGCGAAGGTCTGGTTCAAAAGAAATGAGAAGGCAGATAGCAAGAGAATAACGGCGAGTGCTATTTTTCCCGGCCGATGATGCCTTCTTATGGACAAGTGATTTATTGCTGACAGCGAAAATGATTGGGGCAAAAATATTTGTGGCATGGGTAAATTTCTTTCAGTCTCGACCGTTGACGGCTTCTCTGCTCAAAGGGAACGGCTTTTTCTCAATCGCCAGGTGACAAGGACAAATATGCCTGTTGCCACAAGTGATCCCCATCCCAACCACTGGTAGCGCTGGTGCCATGCTTTGGGTTGGGGCGGTGGTGGCTGAGCGATCACTTCGATAGGTTGAAGTGGTTGGTGTGCCACGCGGGCGAAGGCTACCGGCGTAAATGTCGGGGTTGCAGTAGGCGTCAACGAAGCGATGGGTATCTGCTTTGGCTGGACTGCATTTGCTCCGGGCGCTGATACGACAGCATTTTCGGAAGCTAAACCTGATACATCTGCCTGAACTGCGCTACCATCGGATGTTTGCCCTTCTTCAGCCGCCTCGGCCGACGCCTGTCCGGTGGGCAGGAGGGGTGTAGACGCAGAGTTTTGTGTCTGCGTAGGTGCGGCAGGTTGTTGTTGGGTGGCCTGGCCCTGTGTCATTGCTTCGGCTGGCTGCGCCGGAGTGGGTGTGGTAATGATTACTGAGCTAGGCGTAGCGGTTGGTGTGCTGGTTGATATAGTACTCGGTGTATCTGTGGCCTGGGGGGACAGGGTTGGACTGGACGGGACATCTGTTGGTGTCGGCCACGGTGTGTTGGTAAATGCAGGTGGCACAGGTGTATGGGTCGCTGTCGCGGCAGGCATAGTGGTTCCTGTAGGTGTTGCACTGGGAACCGGCGTGACGGTTTGTGTAGGCGTGGGGCCGCCAGCGACGCCGATTTCTAACAGGCAATCCTGGACAGTAGCATCGATAGCTCGTCCATTGTGATCGGAAAGAGTAAAATCGCCAAAGGCAAAATTAGCGAACCCTTCACCTGTGCCTTGAAGAGTGGATCGGACCAGTTCGCCCGATCCACTCTTGGATTCGACTGGTGCAAGCTGGGTTAGGGCTAAATGCACTGTTCCACTGTCGGCTCTGTTGAAGAGTATAAAATCTGGGCTGATGAAAGCGCCAAGTTGCAAGTTGATCGCTTCTTTGCTCGTATCTGCATCGTTGAACTGGATGCGAGCGGGATCGTAGGTCATCTTCAATTCGTAACCGTACAGGTTTAGCACATCGCTAACCTCGATGATAAGGGTTGCTGTCTGGCTGGCCTGAATCAAAGGTGGCTCGAACCGACAACTAATACGAGTATTGGTTTGCTGCGCCGCGGCAAACATAGGCATTGAGAGAAGAATGCCTAAGACGACAGCAGAAAATAGATAGCAAAGTTTGTCACGCATTAGTAGTCGGTCTCTCGTAGGTAGTAGACCTACCAGCCCAATGGCCCTTGCTGGCCGTAATTGCTGGCGGCGCGGCTCAAATCCAGAATGTTGACAATATTGTCTTGATTGAGGTCGGTACAGGGCAGGCTAACCGTCGGCGGCGAGCCAAACAGATTGCCCATTGCGGCCAAATCCTGAATATTGACCCGATTGTCGCCGTTTACATCGCCTGCGATGAGCTCAACCGTATGCCCGTCGGATGGTGAATCTACGTTCGGTTTTTCAGCGGTCAGATGGCAAGCAGCAACTGCTGTCAAGGTGAAACCACTGCCAGTCGGCAGGGCTAGGCTAAAGGGAACACCAGATGGTTCGCTGTCCTGCCCCTGCCCCGTGGTGCCGATACCCGTCACAGTGACGGTACGGAACGGGGACACGCCCGGTGATTGTAAAGTGACGGTTCCTTCAACTACCGGGGCAGGGTTGATATTGATAGTAAGAGAGGCTGGTGCAGTTGCCGTGAGAGATTGTCCTGCTGCATTTGAGAAGAGCAGAGGAAGGGTGGTGCCAGCGCTAATATCTGTCGATGTACTTCCACTGGTTGGATCGACAGCCTCGATTAGAATTGAGACCAACTCGACCGCTGAGCCGGAAAGCGTACTCCCATCATTCAGTGTGGCCGCAAATTCGATGCTCTCCGTGTCTGTGCCACCACCCGATGCTGTGGCGCGGGCCACAAAGGTACTGGACACGGGCCAGGCGCTGCCCGCACTAACGTTGAGTATATTGAGCTTCTCATCATCGTAAACCAAACTGAGTTGTACCCCATAGAGACCCGTGGGCGCATCCACTTTGACAGATACGACGAAACGCTCGTTGCCATCCACTGTAGTCTTGGGTGTGGACAGGGTGACATCGCCCGTTGCCGCCTGTGCCAGGCCCGGCTGTAAACCCAACAACAGGCCCAGGCAGAGCAGAAGACTAAAAAAATGATTTATGCGATTTTTCTTCATCGCAATCCCTTTCAGTTCAATGATAGATTGAGAGCGAGTAGGTGCCCGGGAAGACCGGACACCTACTCGCCAGCCATACGCTACATCACATTCTCGCTAGCACGCATACGCACGCCACCTAGCGTCTGTTTTGTAGCTGACCGATTACTTCCACGGAGCGGGATAGCCTTTAGCAGCAGCAGTTACCGTTGTCTCTAGCCCGAAGTTACCAGCCGCAATGGATAGGTCCTGGATGTTGACACTGCCATCGGCATTGATATTTGCCAAGTCACCGTAGCTAGCCCAATTCACTGCGCCGTCGGTCTCGCCGAAACGAACACCAATCATCACAAGGTCCTGGATGTTGATCTTGTCGTCGCCATTGATGTCGCCACCACGCAAGGTCAAGATTAAACCACTGGGGGGGGCTATCACCGAACCGTTGAGATCCCAGGTAGCTGCATTAGCAGGGATGGTGACAGTCTGGATAACGGCCAGATACTTCGGCGCATCCACACGTACATCGTATTCCTTCGCCGGTGCCGGATCGATATCCAGACGCGAAGCAACCACCGTGCTGTACAATACACTGCCCACACCGGTGGGCTTCATCTCCAAGGAGGCACCCGAGGTGGCCGCCACAGAGGTTCGGCCCTGCAAGGCAATGTCCACATAGACCGACGGCGACGGGTTGATTGTCAGTGCTACAGGGCTGCCGCTACCGTGCAGGATACCAGGAGTGGTGTCATTACCGTCCTTGTCGGAGAAGAGCGCGCTACTGATCGAGAGCGCATTGCCAACCAGGTAAGACGGAGAGGCGCCGGGAGCCTTGGCACCGAAGGTGATGGTCGCCAATAGAATTGGGGCAGCTCCATTACCTGTGACTTCGTTGGAATGAACGTCTGCCTTCTGTGAGAAGGCGAAACGAAGCGTCCCCGCTCCATTGGTATTCACAGCCACCACATCGGCAGCCAGACCATCACCCAGCACTACATTGGTTACTTCCAGATTGGTTGCATTGAAGGCCAGCGACACATCCACGCCGTACAGACCCAGTGAGGTAGCTTGAACCTCAACAGCCAGCGTCTCGCCAGCGGCCAGTGTAGTAACGCTGGGCACAAGACGAATTTCGGTGTCTACACCAGGGGTGAAGGCTGTGCCATTCAATTGGGCG
>JAHDWH010000402.1 GCA_023384455.1 Caldilineaceae bacterium
CCCACTGTGGGGGAGGAGTCGATCCACTTCCCTCCCTGGAATGGGGAGGGGCAGGCTGGGGTGGCTGAACAGTTACCCCCCAACGCCATTATATCACGCACAATCAGGTAGTAAAGTCCCCGGTACTTGGGAAAGTACCGGGGACTTTGGGCTTGTTTCCACTTCCAAAGTAGGGCATCGCCTACCAGGGCAGTCCATAGCCAGGCTCGTTGACATAGCGGCTCATCGCCAAATCCAGACGGATTTCTGTGGCTGGGGGCAGGCAGACGTGCAGGTATTGGCTGTTGATGGATAGTTCGTCGGTTGCGCTGGTCAGGGACGGCGCGGCGTAGTCGTGCTGGCTGCCGGGGTAGTCGCTTGTGCGTCGGGTATAGCCCACGGCGTCGAAGCGATGCTCCCCAAAGCCGCCGGCCTGGATGATCAGATTGCGCTCGGCAAAGGGGCTGAGATTGACCAGATGGATGACTGTGCGTTCGGCTTCCAGTCTCTCCACCAGCGCGGCCACGTCTGCGGGCAGACCGGGGCGCTGGCGATCGGCGTCGAAATAGCGCACCCGGCAATGGAGCAGACCGCCGTTGTAGATAATCTGCGGCGCGCCAAGCGTTAGCTGGACGAGGGCTTCGGTTGTCACCGGGTTGAGCTGCTGCCAGTGGTGGATATTCACCCGGGTCAAGTCCAGTTTATCCTGGCGGATCAGTTCCAGACGGCGGCAGAGCTGGTGATAGCTGGCCTGTAAAATTTGTTCGGGATAGTCGGGGTTTCCTCCGGCCAGAAAGCGCAGCCAGGGCTTTTCGTGGCCGCCATCCTCTTTGTTGTGAAAGGAGACCGTCTGCCGCCAGTCCACCGGTTCAGCCCGGCGCACAGATTCCACCCGCTCCCAATCTTCCGCCGCGGCCGAGATGTTCCAGATGGCTGTGGGGTAGACCGGGGCCATTGGCTGATAGTCAAACCAGCCCGAATCGCTGTAACGGTAGGGAACCAGAAACATCCGGGGTTCCTCCCCCGCCGCGGTGAACTGTTCCAGCCAGTGGTGGCCCAGGCTCATCTCCTCGGCCCGCATCTCCCGCACTTCGCCCAGGGCCAGGATGCGGTCGAATTGGGTGCGGGGCAGGTCCAAATAAGCGGGCTGGCGGGTGAGGAGAAAGGCGTTGCATCCGGCCACAGTGGCTGCCATCCCGATATTGTAGTAGCCGTGCGGCCAGGCCCAGCCGTAGAGACCGCCATACCAGCGCCCGTCCAGATATTCGCCCACTTCGCCGGACAGCCCCACATTGTCGGGGAGCAGACCGCCGTTGGCCGCAGCCCGCGCCACCCAGGCGTCAGTATATTCCGTCACCCAGGCCCGATACTTCTCCTTTCCCGTCAGCAGAAAGGCGTTGGCGACCAGGCTCGTTGCCATCAGATTACCCGCTACATCCCCCTGGCCCATACGCTTTTGCATCACTGCGCCCATACGCTGGGCCAGGGCAGGGTCTTTGAGATCGTCGTAGTGGCTGATACCGGGCACATCCTCATAGGGCAGTCCGTAGACCCGCATCCCCGGGGACCAGCCATAACTGGGCGGTTCGCTGTCGGTGAAACCCCAGGCTGGGCCACCGCTGCCGTTGTGGGGGGCGCGGATAATCTTCTTCTCCGGGTCATAGTTGGGCGCGGCCGGCTCTTCGTTCATATAGAGTCCGGCAAAGCGTTGCGCCCGTTCGAGATTGCGCTCGTTTTGGGGGTCGGCCAGACAGAGCAGGTAGAAGTAGATATAGCTCTCGGCCTGGTGGAACTGGTCGTAGCCCCGCTCGTATTCGTTGAGCACTGGCCCCAGCCGGGTCAACTGGCGGGTGATGGCCTCCCACTGGCGCTGGCCGAGGGTTAACAGATGCTCACCGCCACCCATCAGGTAGAGCAGGGGCCAGTTGTAGCTGCTTTCGTAGAGGTCATCCCCGCCGTCCCGGGAGTTTTTCCAGGTGTCGCCCCAAATCAGTTCGCCGTCCGGGTGGGTATACTTTTCCAGGAAGGGGTGGACCGCCTCGCTCATAGCGTCGATCAGTTTGCGTTCCAGGAGGGCCCAGGCGGGGGGGTGCTGCAAAGGGAGGGTAGCTGTGATAGATGGATAGGCTGCGGACATGGCTTGAATCTCCTGTGCTTGTCGTTGTGCGCAACTTGAGTGTAATTCCGCCTAGCGCGTGCTGACCGATCCGCGCACGTAATCGGCCTCGTCGCTGACCAGAAAGGCCAGCACCTTTGCCACACCTTCTGGCTCGCCCATACCGGTCTGGGTGGCGGCATTCAGCGCGGCCTGAGGGTCCTGGCCTTTGCGTCGGGCGTCCTCTTCGATCACAGAGCGCTTCATAAATGTATTGATGCCGCCGGGGAATAGGACATTGACCCGAATCCCCTGGGATGCCAGCTTGCCCGCCATTGTCGTGCCCAGCGCGCTGACGCCCCCTTTGCTCATCGCGTAGGCATAGGAGGAGCTAACCCCGTAGGCCGCGGGGGAGGAAATCAGGATAATCGCCGGTTTCTGCCCCTTTTTGAGCAGGGGAAGGGTATATTTGGCGCAGAGAAAACTGCCGACGGTATTCACGTCCAACACCTGGCGCAGGGTGGCAAGCTCGAAATCTTCCAAATCCACATATGCGCCCTTCAGAATACCCGCAGTCTGCACCAGCGCGTCCAGCTTGCCGTGGCTCTGGGAGATACTGGCAGCCATCGCTTTGACGCTGGTCTCATCGGTCACGTCTACGGGCACAAATGCGCCGTTGGCTGTCTGAGCTGTAGCTCTGCCTTCGGCCTCGTTGAAATCGGCCACAATTACATCCGCGCCCCGTTCGGCGCAGAGCAGCGCGGTGGCCTGGCCGATGCCTGCCGCGCCGCCGACCACAAGAATTGTTTTGCCTTGAAGATTCATCATTCTGTCAGATTCTCCCTGATGTACCTGTTGAGCCACCACCCTACCTCTCCCCATTCCCGGGGGGGATGTGGAGCGACTCCTCCCCCAACGTGGAGGAGGTTGGGTGGGGGTGAGCAGTTATTCCCTGATTCTGGCTGATGGCAGTGGAAAGGGAGACCGCCGGTAGGGGAAGCGGGGAAACTTCTCCTACCGGCGGTCTGGTTCTACATACCCCGTACCAGCGAGGAACTAACGCACAAGCGTTGGCCGGTCGGCCCAACCAACTGAAACGTGAAACGTGAGATACCGTCACGCGATCTCACGTTTCACGTCTTCACATTTCACGTCTTCACGTTTCACGTCTTCACGTTTCA
>JAHDWH010000062.1 GCA_023384455.1 Caldilineaceae bacterium
CCAGATCAGACCAGTGAGCGCCGGTTGAGTAGCCCGGAGTCTTCGGAGGGCGTATTGCTTGTACTGAGCCTGTCGAAGTGAAACCAGAGCGAACGGGTGATATGTCGATTCTTCGTCTACCCGCTGGATTTCGACAGGCTCAATCTAAAGGTTTCGATACGGCGGGAAACAGCCCCCGCCTACCCTTCGATAAACTCGGGACACCGCTCAACCAGCGCTGGTCTTGCGTCGTCGGCACCGAGTGCAACTAATGCACAGGACGTCGATCTTTTTGCGGTACGGAGTAGTGCTTAAGGTGGCGAAGCCACGATTTGCGTGCGGAAACGTGAAGGGGTGAAACGTGAGATCAGGTGACGACACCTCACGTTTCACGTTTCACCGGTCTGGCCGAGGAACTAACGTATATGTGTGAGTTCCTGCGCTGGCACGGAGTATCACCGATGGCACAATTGCGACTACCTGCGCAATGCGCAATACATCTCCTATCCCGTCAACAGCCACACAGCCAGCAGTAATCCGCCCAACCCAATCCCCGCGACGAGCAGCCAGAGACCCATCCGTTGCAGCCGACCGGCCTGAGTTACGGCCTGGCCGTGGGCATCGTGGGCCACGTCGCCACGGCGCAAAGCCCCGGGGTTTTCGTGTTCGGCGTGTTGCACATTCGCCAGCCACCAGGCCCGGTTGCAGAAAGTCCAGGTCCCAATATCACTGGCCCGCACAAGCGAGCGATCTTTTGCCATAGGAGTATCACCACAAAGTATCACCACAAAGTCACAAAGATACGAAGGAAAAGCGAAGAAAAGTAAGGAGACAGATTTTTTTGACTCAACGGGACGTAACTGCTCATCCCCACCCAACCTCCCCCACCGTGAGGAAGGAATCGATCCGGTTCCCTCCCTGGAATGGGGATGGGTAGGGTGGCTGAACAGGTACAACAGGACTTACACGGATGTTTGTCCCCCTGTCACCCCTTCACCCCTTCACCCCTTCACCCTGTCACCCCTTCTCCCCTTCTCCCCTTCTCCCCTTCTCCCCTTCTCCCCTTCTCCCCTTCCTCCTCCCACTCCTCCAACACCAATTCCTCCTCCACCCCCTCCCCGGCCCGGATGACCTGCTCGAAGTGGCGCAGGGCAACCCGCATCTTCTCCTGGCGCATAGCCATTGTAAGGTCGCCCCGGGTGCGTTCCAGCACGCCCCGCAGGACATCCGTCTGGCGACGCAGACCCATTGTCACCGCGTCGGGAAAGTCTACGGTTACTTGCAGGGAGTAGACGTCATCCATCATCCGCAGAAAGGGTTCGGCTGCCTCCACCTGATCCCGGCGCATCAGGTCCAGGGCAAAGCGGCGCATTTCGGTAGCCGCTTCGGACATCCCTTTCAGATAGGTGGCCCCGGTCACCTGCAACTCGGCAGGTGTGGGGAAGTTGCCCCCGGTGATAAAAGCGTGGAGCAGATGGGCTTCCACCACTTCTTTCAGCGCGTCCTGGGTGTAGCCCGTGTAGTAGAGGTCCGGGAAGTCGGCCAACGGCGCCACCATCGCGGCTGCGTCGGATTGGGCCTGGGCCAGGAGTGTCGCAGCCTCGTCCATCTCGTGGCGGTGCATGGCCCGGATGCTGTGGGCGCAGATACGGATGAGCGCCCGGCTGCGGGTCAGGGTTTCGTCCCGCACAGCGTTGATACGCTCCATCTCCTGAATAATGCCATCGACAATCGCAGAAAGTTCATTTTCGGCCATCGGTGGTATCCTTTGGGCGGCGGGAGGCGGTGAAGATTCGGTTATCGTCAAGCTAATTATACTGCACGGCCAGGGATTCGGGGAATGGCTGGCCTTCAGCCGGTGCGCTTCTTGCCTTCCTGCAAGCCGGTCTGAATGGTGGAGAGGTAGCCTTCTTCCCCCTTCAAAAGATGGGCCAGAAGGGTGCGCACAGACCAGCCGCCCTCAGCAGGGATGGTGTCCAGGTCGGCGTCGCTCAGATTAACAGTAGCGGCCAGAACTTTGCCCCAGACCAGCTCAGCCTCCGCCAGCATACGCTGGGGCGGCGTGGGTGCTTTGCCAATGCCCACCCGGATGCCCTCCAGTTGGCTGGCGTGTTCGCGCATGTGCTCGCTGAAACGGAGCAGAATGCGGCGCACATCGTCAAAGCGGGGGTTGGGAACAGCCGTGTCAAAGTCATCCTCTGTCACGGCTGGCAAGGCAGCCAGGGTCTTCTCCCGGGCGGTGCGAATTTCGGCCAGCAGTTGGTTGAGTTCTGTACGTTCCATTGGCTCTCTCCTCTCTTCTGTCGTGTAACTGTTCAGCCAGCCCACTCTACCCCTCCCCATTCCAGGGAGGGAGCTGAATCGACTCCTCCCCTAAGGTGGGGGAGGTTGGGAGGGGGTGAGCAGTTACTCTGTCGTTTGCTCTACTCCGCTTTGGGTACATCCCCAAGCGGCACATTCAATTCCAGCGCGCTGGCACTGACCCAGCCGCCCGCCCGATCCGGGGTGCGGATTTGCAGCCAGCGCCCGCTGTCATCTTTGGCATAGACGCTCAGTGTAAGGCCAGGCAGCAGGCTCATTGTCGTGTCGAAGTCCCGACCGGGGCCGACCCGCAGGGGGGTGGATTTGGTGATCAGCGCATAGGGCATAGCCCCATCCACCGGAGAATCGCCGCTCCAGAAGCCCCGTTTGGCCTGGGCTGCGACCGTCGCCAGCTTACGAAATTCAACCGCCAACGTCACATCCGGTTTGAATTCCAGAGGCTGGGCCCAGCCCTGGGCGATCATCTGCTCGTTGACAAAGACGCCTTCGTCTGTATAGATAAAGCGCAACAGCCGCCCGTAGCGGTCTTTGTCGGTCTTGTCCGGGGTCAGCCAGAGATTGCCGCTGCCCAGCAGTGTCTGATTGGCCGCGGCCGCGGCTTTGTAGCCCGGCTCGCCCCGCTCCGGCGTGTCGATACCCACATAGCGCACGGTCAACGCCTGGCCGCCGATTGTCACTTCGGCGGTGTCCCCATCCACCACCTTTACCAGCACAGCCTGGAGCGCCCCTTCCGGCACGTCGGGCGGGATGGACACGACGGGTGTCGTAATTGGCAGCAGCTCCTGCAATTCGGGCAGACGGAAGATGTCCACCCCAAAGCCTGCGGCCAGAATCCCGGCGATGATCAGAATCAGACCCCACTGCCAGGGGGAGACCCGTTTACGGATTTCCCGTTGGGTGGCGTCTGCTCTGGCCGTTGCCTGGTCTTCGTCGATTTCGCTAGATTGCTTTTTTTGGCTCATACGGTCGTGCCTGCTTTGCATTTTTGTGGTTGACGCTGGGATACGACAGGGAATAGAAATCCCGACGGATTTGCTCGATTCTGCTACCGTACCCCTTGCCTCTTTACGCTGACTGTCGTCTTTCCTCCCTAACAGCTTGTCGGAGTAGCACAGAATAGAACGCGGATTGAGCGGAAAGCAGGGAAAAAGCCGGATTTTTTCTCGAATCTATCCGCGAAAAACAGCCCGTTCAGCGGCATCCGCATTCTATCGAAAATCGTGGCTCCGCCACCCTATGTTTTGCGTCTTGCGCTCTATTCCAGCCTCACCTCATCCGTCAACGCCTGCTTCAAATCCGCAATCAGATCGTCCGGGTGTTCCAGACCGACAGAGAGGCGCAGGAGGTTGGCCGGGGCATTGGTCACGGCTCCCTCGATGGAAGCCCGGTGTTCGATGAGACTCTCCACCCCGCCCAGGCTGGTGGCCTGGACGAAAAGTTTTGTGCGGTTTGCCATGCGTCGGGCATTCTGCTCCCCCGTGCGCAGGCCGTCTTCGTGTAGCTGAATGGAGAGCATCCCGCCGTAGCCGGACATCTGGCGGGCGGCGATGGCGTGGCCGGGGTGGCTGGGCAGGCCCGGATAATAGACTTTTTCGATCTTCGGGTGGCAGGAGAGATAGTCGGCCAGCCGTTGCGCGTTTTCGCAATGACCGCGCATCCGGTAGGGCAGGGTGCGGATGCCCCGCAGAAGCAGCCAGCAGTCGAAGGGGGACGGCACCGCGCCGCCGCTCTGCTGGATCATCCGCACAGTATCAAAGAAGGGGCTGTTCTGGCGGGTAATCACCGCGCCGCCCAGCAGATCGCTGTGACCGCCCAGATATTTGGTGGTGGCGTGGATGGCCAGATCCGCGCCCTGGGCCAATGTCTGTTGCAGGGCAGGGGAGGGCCAGGTGCTGTCACAGGCCAGGATGGCACCGGCGGCGTGGGCAATTTCCGCGGTGGCGGCAATATCGGTGATCTTCAGGAGTGGGTTGGAGGGCGTCTCGATCCAGAGCATCTTTGTGTTGGGACGCACAGCCGCGGCCACCGCGGCCAGATCGGTCATATCCACCCGTTCGCTGCTCAGCCCCCAGGGGGTGAAGAGTTTGTCGATCATCACTTTTGTGCCAAAGTAGATGTCGTCGGGGATGAGCACGTGATCGCCGGGGCGCAGGGCCTGGAAGACGGTCATAATCGCGGCCATCCCGGAGGCGAAGGTAGCCGCGCAGACGCCCCCTTCCAGCGCACAGAGGGCGTCCTCCAGAGAGCGCCGGGTGGGATTGTCCCCCCGAATGTAGGTGTAGCCGTTGTGGTAGGAACCGTCGGCCTTGCGCTCGTAGGTGGTGGAGAGGTGAAGGGGCGGCATCACCGCGCCGGTGGTCGGGTCGATCTCTTTGCCTGCGTGGATGGCGACCGTCTCCATACGCCAGTTGTCATTGGTTGCCATTGAAATTTGCGTCCTCTTTACAGTGCATGGGCTTCAATCGTCTTGGCTACCCAGGCCACCCGCTCGATATCGTTGACCGGCAGCACCATATCGCTGACACCGATGATAATTGGCCTATCCCCCACCAAATCCAACAGGGCCAGGACGTAGGCGTGCAGTTCCTCCAGCGGTGTGCGGGCTTCCAGCAGGGGTGACGGAATGCCTCCCCAAATGATTGGGCCACCATTCTGCCAGGCAGACCAAATTTCGGCGAAGGGATAGGGCACCAGTGGGCTGGTGGCGATGGACTCGCACACGTCTAGCCCGGACTCGGCCAGCAGCCCCAGCAGGGAACGGAGATTGCCGTCGGTGTGGCTGCCCACCCGTTTGCCCTGGGCATGAAACATCTCGCTGTAGCGCTGATAGTCGGACAGAACGTATTGGCGGAAGATTCGGGGATTGGTCATCGTCCCTTCCAGATTGTCGCCAAGCTGGACGTATGGCTCGTCCAGATCGGCCAGCCGCTGGATCGCCTCGGTTACTTTGTGGTCGAGCAATTTTATCAGCCGCTCAATGGCCGTTGGGTTGTCGTGGAGCGCATAGAAGAAATCCACACTGTCGAAATAGTCGATGAGAAGTTGCTGGAAAGGGATGCGTTCCATCACCGGGATCACATAGCCGTGCTCGCCTACCTGAGTCTGCATCGACCGAAACCTATCAAATTGGGGCACGAATTCGATGCGCTCCAAAATGTACTCCACGACCGGGTAGTCGGCCTCTGCGCTGATGGGATGTTTGGCCAGATAAGCTCTGGCCCCAGTCGCCAGCATCTCCTCCAGCATCACATAGTCCAGGGTCAACGCGCCTACGGGTGTACTGAGCCGGATGTGGGTCTCGCCCAGGCGATCCGGGGGCGTCAGGCTGTCCACATCGGGGAAGCGGGGCACAACCGGCTCGCTCTCGCTGGCGTAGGGTTCGCCGTTGAAGGTGCTGCTCATCTCCACACCCCTCAGACGCATGGCGTAGGGTGACTGGAATTTCTGCCGCCCTATGCCCACCTGCCGGTGGATATCATTGAGGGACATCTCGGCATAGGCGGGGGGCAGACCGCCGGTGTGGGCCAAGCCTTTCTGCCAGAGTTCCAGGCGGTCAATAAAAGGATGACGATCAGGTTTTTGCCCACTGAGTACAGCGGCCACGCGTTGACGCATGGACCAGGGGCGAGTATCTACGGACATGGAAGCCTCCTGTTTGGGATGAGTTTGTTAGAACAGTTCGGCGGTTTGCTGGGTCTTCAGTCTGCTGTCCACCGCCCGCCGTCAAAATATCGTTGAACAATCTCCGGATCGTAACAGACCAGTTCGATAGCCCGGCTCTGTCTTGCGGTCAAAAAGCACAAGAATTTACGTGTGTCCAGCTACGCCCTCGGCGATGCGGAAGAAGGCGCTCTGCGAGAAGTGCTGCATCAATTCCATACCGATGACTTCGGCGTAGAAGTGCTGCATTGCATCCAAATCGACCACCCGCAGGGCAATTTCGCCCAACCCGCGGATCGGTCTATTCGTCGAACCCATTGTCACCCCCTCACCCCCTCACCCTTTCACCCTGTCATCCCACCACCAGCCGCCCGATCTGGCAGGTCTCCGCGTCCGCATACCAGAGCACGCCCTCGTGGATTGTCAGGGCGTGGACCTCCACGGGGGCCTCCACACGCAGCACGTCCATCACCCGGCCATCCGCGGTGTCGAGCAGGTTGACCGTCCCCGCGCTGGTATCGGCGGCCCACAGGAAGCCGTCCCGCCCCCAGGCCAGGCCGTGTACCCGCAGCCCCGGTGCGCGGAAGCTGTGGATTTCGGTCCACGTCTCCGGGTCCATTACGTGGATCATCTGGGACGGGGGCGAGGCCACGTAGAGTTTGCCCTCCTTCCACTCCAGCCCGTGGGCGCCGGTGACGCCGGCATCGGGCGCGCCTTGACGCCAGGCCACAACCCCTGCACCGGGGGAGTCGTACTTGGCGATGGTTTTGCCGGTCTCCGGGTCCAGTTTGGCGATTTTGACTTCGTAGGTGGAGGCTATCCACAAAAAGCCGCCGCCCAGGGTGATGCCGCTGGAATGTACGGTGTCGGTCTGGGCCTCGAAATTCACCTTTCCCGTGTCCCAGTCCTGGCGGGTGACTTTGTGGTTGCCCTGATCGATACACCAGAGACCTTCGGGCGACGCCTGAATGCCGTTGGGATGGGGGCCGGGGCTTTTGAACTTGGGTTGCACACGGGCGATTTTGGTGGTCATGGCGGCTTCTCCTGGGGGATTACATCGACGATGAATGATTGGCGACTTGTTTGGTCCATCTGTCTGCTTTAGTATAGGCATTTCGGGAGGAGACGCAAATGGAAAAAAGAGAGGCCCGATTGTGGGATTGGGTTCTTGATTGAAACGCTTGTCAACCTGTGCTATCATTCGTGTATGTACTGGCGCAGGGGGAAGCAGATCGCGCTGACGAGGGCAAGAGGAAAGGAAAGGATCGCATGACCAGCAGACAACAGAAAGCGAGCGTACCGATTCGGGAAATCTATCCAGCGGCTACGAATGGTCATCACCCGGTGGAGTCGTGGGAATCCCTGGATGGGGTGGCCGTGACGGAAGATGTCTATTGGGCGCACTATTACGACACCGCCGATGTCAGCTATGAATGGAACAATGGCATCCTGGAGGAGAAACCAGTGTCCGACTATCGCACCGTCACGATCTACAGGTGGTTTTTGATGCTGCTGCACGCCTATCTGGAGGTCAACCCGATTGCCAAACTGCTCCTTTTGGAGACAGGCTTTCGTCTGGCCTTGCCCGACAAGACCACCATCCGCAAACCGGACCTCTTTGTGGTGCGCGACGACAATCCCGTTCCTATGCAGGAGACCGACCGTTCCTTCCGGGGCATCTGCGATCTGTGCGTCGAAGCACTTTCGGACTCGACCAGAGCGGAAGCCGAGCGGGATACAGTTGTCAAAAAGCAGGAATATGCCCAGATCGGGGTCAAGGAGTATTACATTCTCGACTGGGATGAACGGACGGCCTTCTATCGCCGCACCCCGGCGGGTGCGTATGAGCGGATCCAGCCCGACGCGAAGGGCGTCCTGCGTTCCGAGGTATTACCCGGTTTTCAGTTTCGGGTGGCGGACTTGCTCACACAACCGACGCCGGAAGATATGGCCGAAGACCCGGTCTATCGCCACTTTGTCCTGCTCAGATTCCAGGCCGTCAAAGAACGGGCTGAAGTGGCCGAAGATCGGGCTGAAGTGGCCGAAGATCGGGCCGCAGTGGCCGAAGATCGGGCCGCAGTGGCCGAAGATCGGGCAGCCGCCGAAAGGTTGCGGGCTGAGCGCTATGCCGCCAAATTGCGCGAGTTGGGCATCGAAGAGCTCTGAGGAGTGAGGTAACAATGGCTGTAGCCCCCGCAAGCGAACGCATCGCCGAAATCGTTACCCGCCTGCGCCTGGCCCACCCGGACGCGCAATGCGCGCTGCATCACACAAATCCCTTCCAACTGCTCTGCGCCACGATTCTCTCGGCCCAATGCACGGACGAGCGGGTCAATACGGTGACACCCGTCCTATTTGCACGCTATCCCACACCGGAAGCTATGGCCGCCGCGGACCGGGCCGAGTTGGAGGGGATCATCCGTTCCACCGGCTTCTTTCGCAACAAAGCCCAATCCCTGCAAGAGGCCAGCGCGGCCATCTGCGAACGGTTCGGCGGCGAAGTGCCCCGAGCAATGGACGATCTGCTCTCCCTGCGCGGGGTGGCCCGCAAGACGGCCAATGTGGTGCGGGGCGTCTGCTTCGGGCTGGCCGAAGGGGTGGTGGTGGATACCCACGTCAAGCGGCTTTCCCGGAAACTGGGGCTGGTGGATGGAACAACACCGGAGAAGATCGAAAAGGAACTGATGGCCCTGCTGCCCCAGGGCGATTGGATCCATATCTCCCACCTGCTCATCTTCCACGGGCGGCGGGTCTGCAATGCCCGCAAACCCCTGTGCGGCCAGTGCTCTCTGGCCGAGCTTTGCCCTTCTGCCACACTCTGACCCCAGGCGTGCCGACAATGACCAATCCCTTTGCCCGTTTTGAGCGTGACGTCCTCCTCCTCTTTTCCACCCGCATCATTCGCCTCTTCGCTTATGGCTTTCTTTCGGTCGTCCTCGCCCTCTACCTGGCCGCCATCGGTCTGGACGAACGGCTGATCGGTCTCCTGATCAGCGTTACCCTGGCCGGCGATGCGGTCGTCTCCCTCTGGCTGACCACATCCGCCGACCGCCTGGGGCGCAAGCGGATGCTGATTGTGGGCAGCCTGCTGATGGCTGGCGCTGGTTTGGCCTTTGTCTTCACCCGCCACCCGGCCTTGCTGATGCTGGCGGCGATTGTGGGCGTCATTAGCCCCAGCGGCGGCGAGATCGGCCCCTTTCTCTCCATCGAACAGGCCGCGCTCAGCCAGCTTCTGCCCGACAAGCGGCGCACGGGCGTTTTTGCCTGGTACAATCTGGTCGGCTCCTTTGCCACAGCCCTGGGCGCGCTGGCGGGGGGCTGGCTCAGCGGGGGAATACAGGCCGGTGGTTCGACGCCAGCCGACTCCTATCGGGCTGTAATCGTCGGCTATGCTCTGGCCGGGCTGCTGCTGCTCCTCTTTTTTGCCCTGCTCTCCCGCCGGGTGGAGGCGGCAACAAGCGCCGAAATGGGCAAACGGCGGCTGGGGCTGCACAAGTCCCGGCGGATTGTGATGAAGCTCAGCGCGCTCTTTGCTCTGGACGCCTTTGGCGGCGCATTTGTCGTCCAGAGCATTATGGCCTACTGGTTTTTTGTCAAGTTTGGGGTGGATGGCCGGGTGTTGGGGTCGATCTTCTTTGGGGCAAACGTTCTGGCCGGTATTTCTGCCCTGCTGGCGGCGCGCATCGCGGCCAGGATTGGGCTGATCAACACAATGGTTTTCACCCACATCCCTTCCAACATTCTGTTGATTCTGGTGCCGCTTATGCCCAATCTGCCGCTGGCGATTGGCGTTCTGCTCGTGCGTTTCAGCATCTCCCAGATGGATGTGCCGACCCGCCAGTCCTATACAATGGCCGTTGTGGATCCAGACGAGCGTTCAGCCGCGTCCGGCGTGACGACGATTGCCCGCTCGGTGGGCGCGGCCATCTCCCCTGCGTTGACGGGGCTGATTATCGCCAATCCAGCGCTGCTCAGTCTGCCCTTTTTCATCGCGGGGGTGTTGAAAATCGTCTACGATCTGCTGCTCTATCGCAGCTTTCTGGCTGTGAAACCACCGGAGGAGGCAAACAGTTAATGGAGAAATAAGCGCTGTACGTCGGACTGTCAGTCCGACCCACGACAAACCTGCTCCGGGAAATACTTCACCAGACTTTCCGCCAGCAAAGGCGCGGCCATGCCCAGCCCGCACGCGCTCAGGGATTTCATTACTTTGCCAATTTCGTGGACTTCCTCCGTCCACACAGAGAGTTCGTCTGGCCCGGCTGTGCCGGCCAGACGCTCGGCCAGCCGTTGGGTTCCGATCCGGCAGGGAAAGCATTTGCCGCAGGATTCGTGGGCAAAGAACTCCATCCCCACCCGGGCGATCTCCACCAAATCCCGACTGTCATCAAAAACCATCATCCCCGCCGCGCCCAGCATAGAGCCGTGGCTGCGCGCGCTGGCCTCGTCCAGCGTCAGGGTTTGCAAAGCCTCCCCCGCCAGGAAGCCGCCCGATAGTCCCGCCATCGTGACCGCCTGGATGCTGCGCCCCGGCAGTGGACCGCCGGCCCATTCGTGGAGCAGTGTGGGCAGGGGCAGGCCAAAAGGGACTTCGTAGTTGCCGGGCCGCTGCACATCCCCGGAAAGGCTGACGAGCTTTGTCCCCGGCTGTTCCCCAATCCCCAGTCCCCGATACCACTCGGCGCCTTTGCGCAGAATCTGGGGAACAGAGGCCAGGGTCTCCACATTATTGACCGCCGTGGGCAGATTTTCGAAGCCGTGGGTGACGGGATAGGGTGGGCGGTTGCGGGGGAAAGGGTGTTTGCCCTCCAGACTATTGAGCAGCGCGCCCTCTTCGCCGCAGATGTATGCACCCCCGCCCCGGCGCAGATAGAGGCGGAAGTTGAATTCGCTCCCCAGAATGTTGTCACCCAGAAAGCCCGCCTCTTCTGCCGTGGCTATTGCCGCGGCCAGGCGCTGATAGGTTTCGGGATATTCGTAGCGCAGATAGAGAAAGCCCTGGCTGGCACCTGTGGCAAAGGCGGCAATCGTCATCCCTTCCAGCACAGCGAAGGGGTCGTGATCCAGCAGTGCCCGATCTTTGAAACAGCCCGGCTCCCCCTCGTCTGCATTGCACACAACTGTCTTTGGCCCGTTGGCTGCCTCGGCCACAGCCAGCCATTTGACACCTGTAGGAAAGCCCGCGCCGCCCCGCCCGGCCAGTTTGCTCTCGCGTACGGTTTCAATGACCTCCGCTGGCTGCATTTCTCCCACGGCTCTGGTCAGCGCCTTGTAGCCACCTGTGCCCAAATAGCCGTCCAGCGTAGCCCGGCCAGCCGAACGAATATGGCGGAAGACACACTCTTCGACACCGCCCGGATTGGGCCCGGGGAGAGGAGAGGTAGCCTGTCGCTCCAGTTGGCCCGGCCCCTTTGCCACAAATGTTTCGTGTCCGATGAGAACGGGGACCGGATCGTCACAGCGCCCCGCACAGGCCATAGGCGTTGCACCGGGCAGGCTGGCCAGGATTTGGGCCGCGCCCCGCTGACAACAGACAGGCCCTGTGCATACGCGCGGCTGGCTCTGTCCTGCCGCTTCCTGGGCGAAGTGGTGGTAAAATGTGATAGTCCCGTAGAGGTCCGCCAGGGGGACACGCATCTCTTTGCCGATGGCTTCGATGGCCTGGGGCGAGAGGTAGCCATCCCGGTCGTGAAAGGCGTGCAGAATTGGCAGCAGGGGCGCAGGCTCGTTCCGCAAGGAATCGATGAGCGCCAAATCGGCTGCTTCGGCGACGATATGGGCAGCTACGAACATCGGGCACTCCGTTGGGTGTCATTGCTGGTAATTGTTCAGCCACCCCAGCCTACCCCTCCCCATTCCAGAGAGGGAAGTGGATCGACTCCTCCCCTAAAATAGGGAAGGTTGGGAGGGGGTGAGCAGGTACCACTGCTGGATGGATGGAGTAGAGCTGCCCACAGTGTAACAAAGTATGGCGTGGCTGTCCAGACACCTGTCTCAAATTGTAACTACTCCGGGTGCGACGCACTCGCCAGGAGTAGATTCCACTGCAAAATGAGTGTGGCGAGTGCGTCGCACCCGGAGTCGGAGTGGTTACTCTCAAATTTTGTTTGCCCGCTTGTCCTATTCTTTTGCCATACATCCCTACTCTTTCGTATACTGATTTCTATGCAGACACAACAGTTGTCCCTATTCCCCTATCTGGAGCCAGAGACCGCGCCCCGTCCGCCCGATTTCATCCCGATCTACGAGCCGTGGCTGGGCAAGCGGGAGGAGCAATATGTGCTGGATGCGGTGCGCAGCGGCTGGATCAGCAGCCTGGGAAAATATGTCACCCGCTTCGAGCAGCAGTTTGCCGCCTTCTGCGGTGTATCCCACGCGGTGAGCGTAAGCAACGGTACCACCGCGCTCCATCTGGCCCTGCACGCACTGGGCATCGGACCGGGTGATGAGGTGATCATCCCAAGCCTGACATTTATTGCTTCGGCCAATGCGGTGAGCTATACGGGCGCAACCCCTGTCTTTGCCGATGTGGACCCGGCCACCTGGTGCGTGGACCCGGCGGATGTGGCCCGGCTGATCACACCCCGCACCCGCGCTCTGATGCCTGTACACCTCTACGGCCACCCCGCGCCAATGGACGCGCTCAATCATCTGGCCGAGCGCCACAATCTGCTGGTGGTGGAAGACGCCGCCGAAGCCCACGGTGCAGAGTGGCAGGGTCGCCGGGTGGGGGGGCTGGGGCGTATCGCCGCCTTTAGCTTCTATGCCAACAAGACCATCACCACCGGCGAAGGGGGGATGCTGACCACCGACGACGCATCTCTGGCCGCCCGTTGCCGGATGTTGCGGGATCACGCGATGCCGCCGGAGAAGCGCTACTGGCACGACGAAATCGGCTTCAATTACCGTATGACGAATTTGCAGGCGGCCCTGGGCGTGGCCCAGATGGAGCGGATTGAAGAATTCATTCAACGCAAGCGGCAGATCGTCCGCTGGTATTGCCAGGGGTTGGCCGACATTCCCGGCATTGCTCTGCCCGTCGAGGCCCAGGGCTGCACGAATATCTATTGGATGTTTTCGGTGCTGATCAATCACCCCTTCCCTCTGGGCCGGGATCAGCTTATCCTGGCTCTGCGCGGGCAGGGGATCGACAGCCGCCCCTTCTTCCACCCGATGGACACCCTGCCGCCCTACCGGACCGCTGTGCCGCGCCCGGTCTCCCTGGCCCTCAGCCGCGCGGGTCTCAACCTGCCCAGCTCGCCCAGCCTGACCGCAGAGCAGGTGCGCCACATCTGCGCCGTCATCCGCGCCATCGCCCAGCCGGCGGGTGTAGCGCAGCCAGCCCTGTCCCCAATCCCCAATCCCCAATCCCTTCCTGCCCTATGACCGACGTATCTATTATTCTGCCCACCTATAACGAGCGGGACAACATCTGCGACCTGATCGATGCCATCGAAAAGGCTGTGCAGCCCAGCGGTCTGGTCTGGGAAGTGCTGGTGGTGGACGATTCCAGCCCGGACGGCACAGCCGAAGCCGTGGCCGAACGCTATGGACCGGGTGTAAAGACAGGGGACGGGCCAATCAAATTGCATGTGCGCACCAGCGATAAAGGGTTAGCCAAAGCCATTCGCTTTGGATTGGAGCGGGCAGTCGGACGTACGCTTGTGGTGATGGATACGGATTTCAACCACGACCCCGCGCTGATCCCCCAAATGGTGGACCTGCTGCGCTACTACGAATTGGTGATTGGCAGCCGTTTTGTCATGCGCGGGGGGATGGAAGATACGGCCCGCTATCGTATGAGTCTGCTCTACAATGTCTTTATCCGCCTGCTTTTTCACACCCAAATTCAGGACAATCTGAGCGGCTTCTTTGCTGTGCGCCGGGAGACGCTCTTTCAGTTGCAGCCGAAGTTCGACAGAATTTTTTACGGCTACGGCGACTATTTTATCCGTCTGCTCCTCCTGGCCTGGCGCAGCGGCTGGAAGATTCTGGAAGTGCCCGTCTTCTACATTCTGCGCCGCCACGGGGAGAGCAAGACCGGTTTCTGGGACGTATTCCGGGATTACACCCTGGCGGTATTGAAGCTGCGCTTGTGGGGGGTGTGACGGTGTGGAAAGAGCCAAAGATAGGCGCGTCGCTCATCATCTGTTGCTTCCTGCTTCTGGGCGTGATCTACAGCTTTGCCACGCCGATCTTTGAAGCCAGTGATGAGCTAAGCCACTATCCTTTTGTCCAACATCTGGCCCAGGGCAAGGGTCTGCCTGTGCAGCAGCCGGGCCAGGAAACCTATTTGCGCCAGGAAGCCAGCCAGCCGCCTCTTTACTACGCCCTGGCCGCTGCCCTCACCTTTTGGATCGACACCAGCGATCTGCCTGAATACCTGTATTTGAATCCTCATGCCAAGCTCGGCGTGCCCCTGGCCCAAGACAACAAAAATTTTGTCATTCGCAGGAAGCCTGCAACATTTCCCTGGCGGGGAACACTCCTGGCCGTACTCGTCATCCGCTGGTTTTCTCTTCTGATGGGCGCCGGAACTGTTTTATGTACCTATTGGTTGGTTCGACGTCTTATCCCGGATCAGCCCGTGCTGGCTCTGGGTGCGATGGCGCTTAACGCTTTTCTCCCAATGTTTTTGTTTATTAGCGCTTCTGTGAACAACGATAATCTGGTTGTGCTGCTGTCCAGTCTCTCGCTGCTGCTACTGGTGCGCGTGGCCCAAGAGGGCAGCACACGCCGGGAACTGTTGGTCCTGGGCGGGTTGATCGGTCTGGCCTCTCTGAGCAAACTGAGTGGGTTGGCCCTGCTGCCTCTAGCCGGTCTGACCCTAGCCTTGCCTCTCATTCAGGAGCTATGGACTGCGGGCAAGTCTGATGACTCTGTGTACTGGCGCGCCCTCAAACGTTGGTTTGTGGATTTTGGCCTGCTACTCCTGCCTGCTCTGTTGATTGCGGGTTGGTGGTTTGGCCGCAACTGGCAACTCTATGGGGATCCGACCGGCCTGGATATGATGCTGGCTGTGGCGGGTGGCCGGCCAGAGGAGTTTGTGCTGACCGACCTGCTAGGCGAGTTCCAGGGTTTCCGCATCAACTTCTGGGGTCTGTTCGGTGCGGTCAATGTGTTGATGCGACCGCTCTGGGTCTACCAACTCCTGGATCTGTTCACGCTCATTGCCGCTGTCGGACTCGCGCTCTGGTGTTGGCGTCTGTGGCGCCACCATAGGCCTTTCGCCGGGCTTCTCTTTCTCATTCCCGCCGCCTGGATCGGGCTGGAATTTGTAGCTTTGGTTCGTTGGACTTCTCTTACTGCGGCTTCCCAGGGCCGTCTGTTATTTCCCACCATTTCGGCCATTTTTTTGCTGTTGACTCTGGGCTGGAGCAGTTGGCTGCCCCCACGCTGGCGAGATATTGGAATCGCCCTGCCCGTGGCTTTTCTCTTTCTCCTGGCGGTCTCCGCGCCCTTCACAGCCATACTGCCCACCTATCCACCCCCTGCCCGGCAGGTGGTCGAGTCTGTGCCGCCCACAGCCCAATCGTTCCATGTCAATTTTGGAGGGCAAGCCCGGTTGCTGGCCTTTGAAGTTGACAAAGAACTGGTCTATCCCGGCGATACGCTGAAGGTTACCCTCTATTGGCTGGCCCTGGCCCCGATGGCGAGAGATTATAGCGTCTTTGTGCAGATTTTTGACGGAGAGAGTTATGTGGGCCAGTCGGACAGTTATCCCGGGGGCGGCAGCGCGCCCACCACCTGGTGGACCCCAGGGCAGATTATCCGCGATGTCCATCACATCTTCATGGCCGATAACCGGCCTGGCCTGCATCCCCTTTGGATTGCGGCTGGACTCTACGACTACGCGACGGGAGAGCGGCCCGTCGCTACGGATGGCGCAGGGGCAAGCGTACTCTATCCTGTCCTGACGAAATTGCAGTCGGCTGGCCTGCCCCAGGTTTGGAAGCCGGAAAATTCCCTGGACATATCCTTTGGCAATCAGGTTCGTCTGCTCGGCTATGCTGCGCAGGACCATTTGCTCCGGCCCGGCGAAAGCTGGGACTTTACCCTCTACTGGCAGGCCACCGCGCCGCTGGATCGGGACTTTACTGTATTTGTCCATCTGATCGATGAGGACGGCGGGGTGGTTGCCCAGGGGGATGGACCGCCCTTTCTGGAGCTATACCCGACCTCCCAATGGATGGCGGGGGAGATACTGAACAATCCCCGCACGCTCCAGATTCCGCTGACTGCGCCTGCCGGGAAGTATCGGGTACTCGTCGGTCTCTATGATCCTGAGACCGGCGTGCGCCTCCCGGTTTTCAATGCAGCGGGTCAGGCCACGGACAATTTCGCGCTGCTTGCCAGCCTGGACATTCAGCCATAGGCGCGGCGGACGCGCAAGATGAGGAGCGCCATTTGGAAACCCTCTTGGAGAAGAAAGGCAGGGCCGGTTTGCAGGCGGGGAGCAACCGCAAACGACGAACTGCTGACTGGCTCTTTGCCTTTCTTCTCGTAACCGGCGCTGGCTTCCTGCTTGTCACCGCCCTGCTCCAGCACAACGCCTTTGGCACAGGCTACGATCTGGGCATCTATGACCAGACCCTCTGGAATCTCTCCCAGGGCCGGGTCTGGATGACCACACTGGTCTATGAAACCAATGGCTTTTACGACCACTTCGAGCCGATTCTGGTATTGCTGCTGCCTTTCTATTGGCTCTGGCCCGATGTGCGGGTGCTGCTGATTGTCCAATCCCTGGCCCTGGCCCTGGGCGCTCTGCCCATCTATCTCTACGCCCAACATCGCTTCCAAAGCTGGCCCTACCGCCATCTCCTGGCCCTGGTGATCGCCACTGCCTATCTGGTCTATCCCGCCCTGCACAACGGCAATCTGAATGACTTTCACGAAGTCTCCCTCCTGCCACCCCTGCTGGGCTTTGCCCTCTACGGCTTGCTCACCGGTAAGCGCCGTTTGATGTGGGTCTTTCTGGCGCTCTCGCTGCTGGTCAAAGAGGATTTCAGCGTTACATTCTTGAGCTTTGGCCTCTACATTATTGTCCTGAACCCCTCTGGCTTCCGGCGTCGGGATGGCTTTGTCATCGCCGGGGCTGCCCTGGCCTGGATGCTGCTGGTGCTCTACGTTTTCTATCCGGCGTTGACCCGGGGGATGGCCTATCCTTTTGTGGCCCGCCGCTACGCCTGGCTGGGCGATTCACCCGAAGGCGCGGCCCGGGTTCTGTTCACAAGGCCGTGGATTGTCTTGCCCTATCTGTTACAACCCCAAAAATTGGACTTCTTATCCCGACTTTTCCGCCCCCTGCTTTTTCTGCCCCTGCTGGGAATGCCGGTTATTCTGATCGCTTTTCCGGTGCTGGCCTATTTGATGTTGAGCAGTTACGAACCCCAGTGGTCGGTACAGTCCTATTACAATCCTCCCCTCTTGCCGATTCTCTTTTTCAGTCTGGTCATCGCCCTGGACAGACTGCGGGGCTGGACCCTCTCCTTTGGCTGGCGTCAGCGCTGGATCGAAGTCGGTCTGGCATCCCTGCTCCTGCTGGCCGTGGGTGTCGGTTATTATGTGGACGGGCCTGGACCTGGCAGCCGGAACTTTGACGCCGAACGGTTTACCGGCAGAAGCTGGCAGGAAGCCGGTGAACGCATTCTGGCCCAGGTGCCGGGGGAGGCTGCGGTCAGTACAGTCTGGCCTTTTGTGCCCCACCTCTCCCAACGCCAGCGCATCTACACTGTGCTGGCCCGGCCCAAAGAGCCACCGGATGTTATCCTTCAATGGGAAATGGCCGGCGCAGAGGGTGCGCCCACCTATCCCTGGGCCGCGCCGGATGGCACGCCGCCGGTCTATCACGAGTACAGTCCGCTGGCGGTAGAGGAACCATTTCGCTTGCTGGCCTATAACCGGTCGCTTCCGTTGACAGAAGTAGCCGAGGGGGAAACTCTTCCCCGTCCTCTGGCACTGGCGGCGTTTACCTGGCTGGGGTTGGAGGAGGGCGCGCAACAGCCGACAGTACACGCCGGGGATACGGCCCGTCTGTTGCTGGGCTGGCGGCGAACCGGTCCGCTGGATCGGCGCTATGTCTTTTTTGTCCATCTCCTGCCAGACGGAAGCCCGTCGGCTGCCAACGGATTACCGGAAATCATCGCCCAGAGCGGTCACGAACCGGGCGATGGGCGTTTCCCCACTACCCATTGGGAGCTATGGACTGCGCCGCCGGTGGTGCTGGACGAGCAACGGCTGGAGATTCCCGCACAGACAGCGCCAGGCGAATACTTTGTGTGGGTGGGCGCGTTTGACAAAGAGAGCGGGGAAAGAATCGAGCTGGGAGGTCCGGGCGCGACGCTGAAACTGGTCGGGTCTCTGCGGGTGGTGTTCCGGTGATTCTTCGGCCAGTGCCGCGATCTGTCAACAGGCAAGCAGCTCACGCTGCAACCTCAATCTGCTGCAATCCGATAAAGCGGGGGAGAGTATCCAGCAGGTCTGTAGACTCTTCCAAACACAATTCCAGCACCTCTTGTAAATTGCCCTGTAGTTCGTCCAGCGTAGCCCCTTGCGTATGTGCGCCACGGACGCCGGGAACTGTGCCCACATACAGGCCGCTTTCCGGGTCGAATTCCACATAAGGCCACACGACCGGCTGGCACCGATAACGACGAAAATGTTGTAGGTCGGACTGTCAGTCCGACTGGCCTGTTCTGTTGCAGGTCGGACTAACAGTCCGACGTACAGCGGCTATTTTCACATACGCTGTAAATGTACGCATCGGTATCGTTCTCCTCCCCACTCGTTCAAGACAGCACCAGGGATTGGCGGTCAGGTAAGTTTCAGCCAGAAGTTGTAAGCAGCGCCGCGGCAATGGCCGCGTAGCCCTGAGCCGCGGCCAACAATTCGTGGAGTTGCAGCTTTTCGTTGATGACGTGGGCGTCCCGTTCCGCGCCGGGGCCAAAACCCAGGGTGGGAATGCCCGCCACGCCCGCGCTGTAGGCCGCGTTTGTGCAGAAGCGATAGGCCCCGGTCTCGGCTTCGATGCCGCTGTTGTGCAGGGCGGACAGCGCGCTCTGCACAAAGCCGTCCTCTTCTGGCAACTCCCAGGCCGGGAAGAATTTCTCCTGCACAAATGTATAGTCCGTGTGGCTGGCATATGTCCCTACGCCGATTGTAGCGTTGAGACGGATGTCGGCCAGCTCTGCCCGCCCGCTGATGACCGACAGCACTTCTTCGGCTGTCTCGCCGGGGAGCAGGCGGCGGTCATAGGTGGCCCGGCAGATGCTGGGGATGACCGAATGGCCGGGGTAGGGGTCGGAGATAATGTCGGTCAGGGCGAGGATGGCCGGTCCCATCAGCGGGTGGGAGGGCAGTTGGATCGACTCCACCGCGGCGATAACCCGCAGCATATCCAGCACCGCGTTGCGGCCCAGATGGGGCGCGGAGGAGTGGGAGGGGCGGCCAATCGTCTCCAAATGGATTTCGGCCCGCCCCCGCCCGCCCCGGGCCAGTTGCAATTCGGTGGCCTCGCCGATGACCACAAAGTCTGCGCCGGTCTGTTCGATGACCTTCGCCAGGGCCACCCCTTCCAGCACCTCTTCCAGCACCGATGCGCTGACGACAGCCCGCCCGGCCAGGCGGCTGCGATCCAGCCCGGCGATGCCGTGGACCATTGCAGCCAGCGCGCCCTTCATATCCGCGCTGCCCCGTCCGTGCAGGCTGCCATCCGCCAGCGCGCCGCTGTGGGGGGCCCGCTCCCAGGGTACGCCGGGGGAGACGCCGACGGTATCTGTATGCGCGTCGTAGAGGAGAGTCGGGCCGGGCGCGCTGCCCTCCACAACGCCGATGACGTTGCCGCATTCATCGCTCCACACCCGGTCGAAGCCCAGGCTGCGCATCTCCTCCTCCACCCGCCGGGCCACCCCGCCCTCCTGCCCGCTCAGGCTGGGAATACGTATCAGTTCTTGGGTGAATGAAATGAGTTTTTCGTTGTTCACACTTCCTCCTGTCGAAAAAGGACACGGATTGACACGGACGGGATGGATTTTCACGGATTTGCAGTTGGGCGACATACCGGGCTGCACGGATACGAACGAAAAATGGGAACGCAGATTTCGTAGATAAAATCCGTGTCCTTATTTTCTCGTCTTTGAATCAAATACCTGTCTGAATCCGCTCGGCAATGGCCTCGATCAGCATTTCCAGACAACCGGGAGCCGGAATCGACGGCTCCTCCTGATAGAGTCCCAGCCCGTAGCGCTCTTTGGGCAGGAGGTAGGCCAGGTGCATATCCCCGGAGAGAGGCGAGACGAAAATTATCTCGTCCGGGAAGCGGCGGCGCAGTTCGGTTTGCAGCAGGCTGTAGGGTTCGCCGCCGCAAGTGACCCACAGGGCATCCCCCAGCCGCCAGACAGCGTAGTGAAAGGGGGCCGTGCCACTGGCGGGGATGTGGTGTAGCCGGGCCAGCCAGCGCCGTGCCCGCTCCGCGTGGGCACGGGCATTTCGCGCCGTTTCCCCGTCGCCTCTGTCCAGGGCCGTCTGCCATTCGGTTTCCCGCTCCTCCACCTCTGCGCTGAGCGCGTCTCCATCCGGCCTGGCTCTGGTGGGGAAATGGACGGCGAAGTTGCCCCCGCTCATCCGGCTGCTTTCGGCAATGCGGGCGGCGTCGTGGGGGACAAAATCCCACGCACCCAGCGTCGCCCCGGAGACCACCGGCCCGGTATAGACAAAGTCCGCGGCGGGCGGTCCCAGGCCGGAGAGCGCGGAGAGCGCGGCGTAGGCCACCTCCCGACCGTTGCGATCCGCCACCGCCGTATCCCCCACAAAGCCCTGCACCGGCCCCAACTCCCCGCACGCCCCCAGCAAAAAGAGACAGACCGCGCCGGTGGCCTCCTCGACTGTCTCCCGCAATGCGCCCACATAATCCGGGCTGATCAGTTGGTTGTCCCAGGCCAGGGTTGTGGGGTGGCAGGCGTAGTTGACGAGGGTTGCCAGCAGCCCGCCATCCGCCCCCGTCACCCGGCCCACCAGCAGCGTATCGTCGGCGGGGGTGGACTGATTGTAGCCGCAGACAAAAATCTCCCGTTCGTCATCCCAGCAGTCCCGGTTGGCGGCCAGCCCACAGCGGCCCTTCGCATAGCTAATAGTGGCGTCCTTGGCTGCCTCCACTGCCGCTCTGCTGATGCGGGCAACGGCTGTGTTCAGGTCGGCCAGATAGCCGGGGATCAGATCGCCGCCGGGCAGGGGGATGCGGTCGGGGGTCATCATCCCCGCCGAGTGGGTGTGGGAGAAGGTGACGACGACGTTTTGGGCCGGGAGTCCGCTGGCGACGGCGGCTGTCTCTGTCAGCGCGTCCAGTTCGTTCTTGCCCAGCCCCACCAGATCGATGAGCAGACGCAGCAGCCCCGGCCCCTGACCAGTGCGGGGGAGCAGGGCGATGGCGTCGGCAAAAAGCGGGCGATGGACGCCCGCAGCCCGGTCGTGGCTGGCCGCGCCCCACATCCGGTGATAAATGCCTACGGGCTGGGTAATGTCGGCCCGGGCTGTGCCAAAGCGCAGGCGGGAGGTTGGGGTTTTGCGGGTGGTGGTTGTCATTGGGTTTTCCTCGTAACGCGGGCTGTTAGCCCGCAGGCGGCGCAAGCTGTCAGCTTGCGTTACAGCAGTTGGCGCAGCCGTTCGTTGCCCGGCACGTCTGGATAGAACTCAAATTCCCAGTAGTGATCTTCCGGGTCGAAGCCGTAGAAGAATTCCAGTTGCCCGGCCACACCCTCCACATCCAGCGTCTGTAGCCGGAAAGCGGGGATGGCCTCCATCCGGTCGCGCCAGACGGACAGGTCGTCGGTGATCAGCCCGACTGTCACCAGTTTGGCCGGTGCGTAGGGATGCAATCCCACGCCCGCCTCCACCGGGCCGATGAAACTCGTCCTGCCCACTCCGTACACTTTCGCCCAGCCCTGATTCACCAGCAATTTCAGCCCTAACTGCTCGGCCAGAAAGCCCTGGGCAGGCCCCATCTCTTTGTAATAGAGCCAGAGAACAGTGGCCGAGAGGGGCAGGCTGCCCGGCGTAGCGGTGGTCAGCGGCTCGATTTTCGCCAGTTGGGGAAGCAGGCGCTCGTTTTCCGGGTGGGGATTGAAGCGCTCGAATTCGAGAAAATAGCCCGCGGGGTCGAGAGCGACAAAACCTTCGTGGGCCTTCGCTCTGTCCGACTTCAGCGGGTGGCGGATGGGGACATTCTGGCTCTGCAAATGGGCATACCACTTCTCCACTTCGTCGGTGACAAAAGCCAGAGTGACCGCTTTTGGCTCGTCGGGTTTGTGCAGGCTGTGGGCAATGTCCATCAGCGTCAGAAAGGAAGCAGGTGATGTGCGGATGGTGCGGGCGATGCCGAAGTCGGCCACCAGCTCCAGGCCGAGGGTCTCGGTGTAAAAGCGGGTGGCCGCGTCCAGGTCGGCGTAGTAGAAGAAGGGATTGGTTGCCAGAAGGCGAGAGCCGGGCATAAATACTCCTATGGGTGATGGGGGTATAGACCGAAACCTGGCAACTTGGCACATCTGACAAGTGTAACCCAAGTCTTTGGAAAAGGTATACGAGAGTGGAAAGGATGTCAACTCCGGGATGGGGGGACACTGGAGACTACGGCGTCGTGTGATCTATGCAACTCTGGGGGAACCCACCTCATCACAGCCCGGACTGCCGCTTTTGGATAGAATCGACAGTATCTGTTCAACCACCCCATGCTATTCTAGGGAAGGAACTGGATCGACTCCTCCCCCACTGTGGGGGAGGTTGGGTGGGGGTGAGCAGTACAATCGACAGCAGTGACAATGAATGTCGGAGTCCACTGCAAAAAGGTCTCTGCACTCCAAAAGTCCGACTTCTTCTCTCTGGTGGAAGCGTGGCGCAATGGCAGAAATTGAAAACCGAGACCTTCCCGCGGAGAATGAGACTCCCCATAACCGCCAAGACACAGGGCGTCCTAACTTTCCGAAAGGAGATCGCTGTCGGCATCGTTCAGGAGTAATCCAATGGTCAAGCGTTCTTTCACCCAAACAATCTTTGACATCCTCTTTCTGACGATTCTATCCCTGCTTATTCTGGCCGCGCAACCGGACGGAATGGTGAAGGAGGTGGTAGCCCAATGCCATTTGTGTACTCGCTGGAGCGTCTCCGCGTTCGCGGAGGGCCAGCAGTTGTGGACAGTGTTTGGCCAGATATTGCTCGCCTTTCGGGATGTGTTGGATAGGCTCGGGGGGATCAGCAACTTCTGGTAAAGGCAGGCCAAGTCTGCTGAAAAAGACTCGGCCTGCCTGGTGGTCCTATTCCCCCAGATGTCAGGCGCGGGCAAGCCCTACGGCTACCCCCGCGCCGTCCAGATCGAACTCCACCCGATCCGCGGGCAGCTTGCCGCTGCTCCACACAGTCTCCACGGCCAGCACCTCATCGGTGACGTAGGCGCCGTGCTGCTCCAGCATTGCCCGCAGCAGCGCCGATTCGCCCAGATGCAGGCGGATGCGGTCGCTGATATCCAGCCCTGCGTCTTTGCGTAGCTGCTGCACCCGGCGCACCACCTCCCGGGCCTGGCCTTCCAGCACCAGTTCCGGGGTCAGGTCGGTGGTCACGGCCACCAGATAGCCGCCATCCTCGGCCACGCTGAACCCGGCCCGGGGAGCACTGCGCACCTCCACATCCTCCGGCGCGACTTCGTAGGACGTGCCGTCCACTTCGATTGTCACAGATTCCCCGGCCCCAAAACGCTCTGCCAGTTCGCTCTGATCCATCCCCGCCAACGCCTGACGCACAATGGGGAAGCCCCGGCCAAACTTCTGGCCGAGCTGCTTGGGCAGGGGGTGAACCTGCACGTCCACAAGCTCGCCCGCGCCATCGGCGAAGGCCAGTTCTTTCACATTCAGTTCGGCCAGGAGGGTATCCGCCATCCGTTCCAGCCCACCCTTCTCCTCTGTTGAACGGGTGCGCACGACCACCTGCTGAAGCGGCTGGCGCACTTTCAAGTTGGCAGATTCCCGCGCGGCCCGGCCCAGCGTCGTCACCTTTTGGGCCAGGGCCATATCCGCACTCAACTGCTCGTCGATGGCGGCTGCGTCCACACCCGGCCAGCGGGAGAGATGGACCGAATCGGGCGCGGCGGCATCCACACCGGAGACCAGATTTTGATACAATTCGTCGGCCACAAAAGGTGTGGCCGGGGCCAGCAGTTGGCTGACTGTCACCAGCGCGTGGTGGAGGGTGGCCAGGGCCGCGGGGTCCCCGTCCCAGAAGCGGCGGCGGTTCAGACGCACGTACCAGTTGCTCAGGCTGTCCACGAAGTCGGCCACAGGCCGGGTCGCACCCAGCACGTCGTAGCTTTCGTAGGCCGCGGTCACGTCCCGGACGAGGCGGTTGAGTTCGCTGAGAACCCAGCGGTCGAGCGGGTTGCGAGTTGCGAATTGCGAATTGCGAGCGTCCGCTCCCCAGTCCCCAGTCCCCAGTCCCCAGTCACTGAGGTTAGCATAGGTCACAAAAAAGCTGTACGTATTCCAGAGCGTATTCAGGAAGCGGCGCACCACTTCGCCCACCAGTGCGTTGCTGAAGCGGCGGCTGTTGCCGGGAGGGCCTGCGGTGTACATATACCAGCGGGTAGCGTCGGCGCCGTGCTCTTTGAAGACTTCCCAGGGGTTGACGACGTTGCCTTTGGTTTTACTCATCTTCGAGCCGTCCTCGGCCAGGATGTGTCCCAAGCAGATGACATTTTTGAAGGCGGGCCGGTCAAAGAGCAGTGTGCTGACCGCGTGGAGGGTGTAGAACCAGCCCCGGGTCTGGTCGATGGCCTCGCAGATGAAGTCGGCCTGCTGATATTTTTCGTACTCGGCCTGGTTCTCGAATGGGTAATGCCACTGGGCGATGGGCATAGAGCCGCTGTCGAACCAGACATCGCAGACTTCGTTGACCCGGCGCATTGTGCCGCCGTCGGGCGCGGGCCAGGTGATCTCGTCCACATACGGGCGGTGAAGCTCCAACCCGCGCTGATCCACCCCGGTCTTCTCGGAAAGCTCGGCGATGCTGCCCACACATTCGGTGTAGCTGCTGCCCGGCGCGTCGCTCTGCCAGATGGGCAGGGGCGTGGCCCAGTAGCGGTCCCGGCCCATTGCCCAGTCCACATTGTTTTCCAGCCAGCGGCCAAAGCGCCCGTCTTTGATGTGGTCGGGCACCCAGTTGATCTGCTGATTGACGGCGACCAGACGATCTTTGTATTCGCTGGTGCGCACGTACCAGGTCTCTTTGGCCCAGTAGATCAGGGGCGTGTCGCAGCGCCAGCAGAAGGGATAGGTATGCTCGTATGTGCCGGAACTGTAGAGCAACCCCCGTCCTTTCAGTTCTTCGGTGATGGCCGGGTCGGCCTCTTTGACAAAGACGCCGGCCCAGGGGGTGACTTCCGGTTTGAACTGGCCGGCCGCGTCTACGGTGTGCAGGATGGGCAGGCCGTTCTCTTTGCCCACATTCAGGTCGTCGGCGCCAAAGGCGGGCGCGATGTGGACGATGCCCGTGCCGTCGTCGGTGCTGACAAAATCCGCGGCCACGACGTAGGCGTACTCTTTGTCCACGGGCAGGAAGCGGTAGAGGGGTTCGTAGCGCTTGCCCAGCAGATCCCTGCCCTTCATCTCCGCCAGGAGAGTATAGCCAGGGCGCAGCACCTTTTCCGCCAGATCCTTGGCCAGGTAGAGCCTTGCGCCGGATTCGTCCTGCACCTGCACGTAGTCCAACTTTGCGCCCACGGCCAGGGCTACGTTGCCGGGCAGGGTCCAGGGCGTCGTCGTCCAGGCCAGGAGGAAGGTGTTCTCCTCGCCCTGGACAGCGAACTTGACGAAGACGCTGGGATCGACAGTGCCCTCTTTGTAGCCCAGGGAAAGCTCGTGGCTGCTCAGGGGTGTGCCGCAGCGGGGGCAGTAGGGCACAACTTTGTAGCCCTCGTAGAGCAGCCCTTTGTCCCAGAACTGTTTGAGCACCCACCAGAGAGATTCTATGTACTCGGTTTTCATCGTCACATAGGCGTCTTCGAGCGTCACCCAGAAGGCCATGCGCTCGGTCAGAGCTTCCCACTCGCTCAGGTATTCCCAGACCGATTCCTTGCACATCTGGTTGAAGGCGGCCACGCCGTACTGCTCGATCTGCTCCTTGCCGGTCAGCTTCAGCCGCTTCTCCACCTCCAGTTCCACGGGCAGGCCGTGGGTGTCCCAGCCGCCCTTGCGCAGGACGTGATAGCCCTGCATCGTTTTGTAGCGGGGGAACATATCTTTGAAGGCCCGGGCCAGGACGTGATGGATGCCGGGGCGTCCATTGGCCGTGGGCGGCCCTTCGTAGAAGACGAACTCCGGCCCGCCTTCCCGTTCGCTCATGGAGCGCTGGAAAACGTTCTGCTGCTTCCAGCGCTTCTGCACATTCTCTTCCATCTCCGGGAAGGAGACGCCAGGTTTTACTTCCTGAAATTGGGGTTTGGTTGTCATCGGTGATGCTCTCCTGTCGATTGAAGGATCAATCGCTCTGGGATATAATGGGTCCAACGGTGGACGGTTGTTACGGAACGATAGAAGGGAGTGTCGCTATGAATAGGCTGATTGTCGAACTATCTCCTGAAGTCAATGCGGTGCTGGTCAGCCAGGCCAGGGCACAGGGCAAGACGACGGCTGAATACGCCTGCGATCTGATCGAGTCGGGCATCCGGCGCAGCACAGAAAATTCGTCCTCGGCCCGAACAGCAGCGGATGTGGTGAAGGACGCCGATGCTGCCTACGTTGTCGTTTCTCCTGCGCCGATAGAGGCGAAGCCAGTTCCTCGACCCAAGACGGCCCGTGAGATTCTGGAAGCAGCCGGGATGGTCCGTCTCCTGGGCGATGAATTGACAAGCCTGATTGGCAATGACGTTCCCGCATTGGATGAGGTAATTGATGCCTTATCCGCTACAGATGGCCCCTCTTTGACCGAAATCCTTGACCAGCAACGAGGACCAAAGCCGTGGCGCACATCTTCATAGACCCCAGCGCTCTGCTCAAACAGTATATCCGCGAGAAAGGCAGCGATAGGGTCCGCACTTTGATAGCCAGCCCAACGACGGAAACGATTTTCGTGGCCGAAATCGCTTTGGCCGAAGTTGCCGCAGTCATCGCTACCAAGCACCGCGCCCCTGGCGGTATATCGGAAGGGATGCGGCAAGGACTTCTGGCAAGATTTCTGGTTGACTGTAAAGAACGCTACGTTCTTGTGAAAACGGATCGGCCGATTATTGACCGGGCCGTCACCCTTTCGCAACGGTATCGCTTGCGTGGGTATGACGCTGTACAATTGGCAACCGCGCTTTCTCTACAAGCTGTTTTCGCCGCGCAAGGCCACAACTCGATGGAACTGATCTGTGTCGCCAGTGACCTGGATTTATTGACGGCTGCTTCGGCAGAACGAATGACTACACTCAATCCGTCTGCATAGGACGCATACTATCTGACATCAGGAGGAACGTATGAATACACTGGTCATTACAATAGCCGACAATACGTTGCGCAATTTGGAGCAGAAGTCTCAATCTACCGGGAAGTCTTCCGCTCAAATCGCCGCGGATTTGGTGGAAGATGTCTTCGGTGTAACAACCAACGGCGGTTCTCCTCATTCTGATATCGATAGGGAAGAGCAAAAAATCATCCGCGACTGCTTGCAGGAAGCAGGGTTGATAGTAAGAATGGGCGACTCCTTGCGCCGACAGATTCGCTACGATGTAACGCTCAGTGAAGTGGTCGATATTCTGGCAGAAGCCGGTGGACCATCTCTGAGCGAAATCGTTGATGAACAAAGAGGGCCAAAAGGATGAGCCACTATTACATCGACACCAGCGCGCTGCTGAAGCGGTATCTCGTCGAAACGGGCAGTTCTTGGGTGCGCAGCATTACCGATGCGGAAAGCAGCCACGCCATCCTCATTTCCGAATTGACTTTGGCGGAAGCCGCCGCCGGGATCGCCGCCAGATCACGTATGCCGGGTGGTATTTCAAATAATCGGCGCATACGTATACTCGGCCAGTTTCTACGGGAGTGCGACGAACGATACGATCTTCTTGCCACCAATCGTATTATCATTGATCGAGCCGTCGATCTTACCCAGAAATTTCGCTTGCGTGGATACGACGCTGTTCAACTCGCCACTGCTTTGATTGCTCAGTCGGCCATACCTTCTACGATTGAGTTGCGTTTTGTCACAAATGATCGAGATTTAGGAGTTGCCGCTACCGCGGAAGGCTTGGAAGTTGATAATCCCAGCGATAAGGGCTAACTTTATCGTTTTTTCACCAATCGCTCCGGCTCGCTCCACCCCCAGCCCAGCTTATACAGCCCCCGCTCCACCCAGGCCGCATAGCTGCTTTGCACCCACTCCTCCGGGCGCGTGACCAGCCCGTGACGTACCGGGTCGTAGTGGATCGTATCCATTCGCTGTGCGAATTCTATCTCCTCTTTCACGGCTTCCACTGTAAAGCGCTGTTCCCACACGACCATTTCTGCCGGACTGCCCATCAATTGCGCGTAGTCTTTTTCGTAACGGAGACGCACCCGCCGCACGATCTCATCTGCGCCGCCCTCTGCGCTGGGATGGAGCAGCAGATGGCTGTGTTCGGGCAAAACCACCCAGGCGTGCATGGCAAAGCCGATCTTCTGGCGCACCTCCCGCAGCACTGAACGCAACAGATGGGCGGTCTCGGCCCGTGCAAAGATGCGTTCCCCCCGCACACCGGTCAGCGTGATAAAGACGATACCCGGGTGGAAGTGGGGGGTGTAGGCGGAGAGAAGTGGGTCTGGGATGATGGGCATAGGGAACTCCGTATTGCGTATTGCGTAAGCAGTGATGATTGACGCGTTGCTGTGAGAAGAACCGTAGTGAAAATCGAAACAGCGAACCTTTCTCTGCAAGTGATATTTCTTTGTTTCCCCCACAAACGCTATGAAATGCCTCAAACGTCCATTGCCTACTCCGTACCAGCCAGGAACTAACGCACAAGCGTTAGTCGGTCGGCCAACCAACTGAAACGTGAAACGTGAGGTGTCGTCACGCAATCTCACGTTTCACGTCTTCACGTTTCCCCACGCAAATCGTGGCTCCGTTACCCTACTCCGTACCAGCCAGGAACTAACGCACAAGCGTTCGTCGGTCGGCCAACCAACTGAAACGTGAAACGTGAGGT
>JAHDWH010000403.1 GCA_023384455.1 Caldilineaceae bacterium
AGGTTGCGGACTAGAGTCATTTCGTGGACAGTGCGACGCACCGGATGGAACTTAATACATATACCGTCGTTCTTTGTGCGGTACGCCATAACTCATTTTGAACGTACCCCAGCCAGGCTGTCAAAGGCCCGGTGCAACACTGCCTGGTCCATTCGGAACAGGCGAGCAAGACGCGCTGGCGCATCTGCGATGGAGAGCGGCTCAATCGTCGCTGACTGCGGATCGCCCAGCGCGGGGAAGGATTCCAGCAGGTGGGGATCGGTCCGGCTATTGAAACGCCAGACGCGCCCGTCAATGACCCTGTGGACGATCACCTCGCGCAGAAAATGTCCATCATCTTCGTAATCCGCGGTGATGGCGGCCCGGTAGGCGGCATCGGGGATGGGCCGGTCGATGAGGGTAAAGGTGTAGGCTTTGGGGTGGCGATCCCGCTGGATTTCGTAGCGATTGCCGGGCTGGGGAATGGCTGTGTAGGTGTGGAAAGGGGTCTGGCGTTGGGCCGTCTGCCCGGTCAGCAGCGGTACGGGCAGATAGAGGGGATAGCCTACATCCACCAGCCAGCGCTCGTCACCCAGCCGGATGACAATCGCCGTATGGCAACCCCGACTCTCGTGCATATCGTTGATAGTCAGATAGCCGTCGAAGCCCAGTTTTTGCAGCAAATCGAAAAAGGCATAATTGCTCTCAAAACAGGTGCCGCCCCCGCCCCGAACCTGCGCATCTCGCCAGAATTCGTCGGGCCAGCGGGGGCAGTCGGCGGTGACAGGCGTGGCTGACCATTTGGCAATGCGAAAGGCGCTCTCCCAGGGCACGCATTGGGTGTAAGCCATCACCAGCCCGTCGAGAAAGGCGAGGGACGGCGGTTGCTGCTCGACTTGGAGAAAACGGAGAATTTCGTTAATAGTTGTCATCGAATAGAGGACTCCACTGCAGAAAGCCATTTTAGCCACGGATGAACACAGATGAACGCGGATGGACACGGATAAAAACGGATTTCTTTCCTGAAATTCTCTGCGTCTCTGCGTCTTGGCGGGAGAATCTGACCTTTTTGCAGTGGACTCATAGAGCTTCTGATGTTCTCAAATATCACTACCAGTTCACGCACCGCTCCGTACCAACGAGGAACGAACGCACAAGCGTTAGTCGGTCGGCCAACCATCTGAAACGTGAAACGTGAGGTGTCGTCACATACGCTCACGTTTCACCTCTTCACCTTTCCGCTTCACCTTTCCGCACGCAAATCGTGGCTGCGCTACCTTCTGCGCTACCTTATGCACTACGCATCACAGCAGCGTAACTGCTCACCCCCACCCAATCTCCCCCGCTTTGAGGGAGGAGTTGATCCAGTTCCCTTCCTGGAATGGGGAGGGGTAGGGTGGGATGGCTGAACAGGTACTTGCAGGTTTAGAACATCGACGTCTGCAACTCTTTGGCCGTGAGGAATTCCAGCAGTACAGGCGTGCCTTCCTGGGTCTTCTGGATGCCCCGCCGGATGGCGGGGACGATCTGATCCGGTGTCTCTACCCGTTCGCCGTAGCCGCCGAAAGCCTCGGCCATTTTGGCGTAATTGCCGGAGATGTCTGTAGAACGGTACTTTTCTGTGGAGACGCCCATAATCGGAATTTCACAGGCCATCGAGAAGTTGTTGAAGAGAATCGACAGAATCGGGATACGCTCCCGCACGGCTGTCTCGAAGTCCATCCCCGTAAAGCCGATGGCCGCGTCGCCCCATACATTAATGCAGAGTTTGTCCGGGTGGGCCAGTTTGGCGCCCATCGCCAGCCCCAGCCCAAAGCCCAACTGCGTCGTCTTGCCCCAGCCCAGATAGGAGAGGGGTACAGTCGGTTTCCAGAAGGGGGAGAGCTGATCCCGGGGGCTGCCGGCGTCGTGGGTGATGATTGTATTTTCCACATCCACCGCGTGCATCAGTTCCCAGATGATCCGGTAGGGGGAGAGTGGGGTCTCATCGCTGGTCAATTTGGGCATCCACTCGGCCAGCCACGCCCCGTTGACCGCGGCAATCTCGGCTTCCACGGCCGCCCGGCGACCTCGCCCCCCGCTGCCGATGCGCTTGCCCACCGCCGCAATCAGCGCACGCAGGGTCAGATCCGCATCGCCCAGAAGCGCGTGGTCTGCCTCCACATCTTTGTTCAGGTCTGCCGGGTCCAGAGTAGCGTGGATGTACGTCTTGCCCGGCGGCATCTTCACCCCAAAGCTGGTGCGGCTAAAGCTGTTGCCAATCCCGAAGACCGTATCCGCCTTTTGGAGAAATTCGTGGACACCCCGGGTGTGGGTACGGTTGGCCGAGCCGAGGGCCAGGGGATGGTTCTCCGGGAAGGCGCTCTTGCCATTGAGGGTCGTCGTGACCGGCGCTTCCAGCAGTTCGGCCAACTCCCGCAGGCTATCCCAGGCCCCGGCGTAGTGGACGCCCTGACCGGCGTAGATGACCAGCTGTTCCGAGGCCAGCAGCGCGTCGGCCACCATCTCCACACCCGCCGGGTCTGGCCCGTAGCGCACAGAGGGCGCGGGGCGATAGCTGCCCGGCTCGTCGGTCTCTGCGTTCCACAGATCGCCGGGAATCTCCAGCAGCGCAGGGCGGGGGCGTCCGTTGCGCACAGCGGTAAAGGCCCGGCGCATCATCTCGCCCAGGGCTGCCGGGTCGGTGAGCTGCTCGCAGGATTTGGTGACGTGGCGGTAGTTGAGCGCTGAGTTGAAGTTGGGCTGAATCTGGTTGTAGGCCCGGGGATAGCCGCCGGGAATGACGACAATCGGCGACGAGTCCCCGTAGGCCTGAGCTACACCGCCAAAGGCATTCTCCGAGCCGGGGCCGCTCTGCATACAAAAGACGCCGATCTGCTTGCCGGAGGAGAGGCGGCTGATGGCGTCGGCCATATGCAGGCCGATGCGCTCCTGGCGTACAATAATCGTGCGGATGTCCACTTTGGCCGCCGCTTCAATAAGCGGATTGACCGGGTAGGCGAAAAGGATTTCCACACCCTCTGCTTTGAGCATATGGGCAATAGCGTCAACGACTTTCATGGGATTTCCTCCTGGAAATGGGAAAAGGGGAAGAATTGAGCTTGTGGCTTGCTACTCTATCTTACCCGATTATTCGCATTGGGGAAACTGAGAAAAAATGTAGTGGTCAAAAACATCGTAAAATCTGTAGGTGCGGTTTGCAACCGCA
>JAHDWH010000404.1:0-1709 GCA_023384455.1 Caldilineaceae bacterium
TCCAGTTCCCTCCCTGGAATGGGGAGGGGTAGGGTGGGGTGGCTGAACAGTTACGTCCCAGCGTACGCCAGTACAGATTGAAGAGATGGCGAACCAGAACGAGGCGTCAGCCTACCCGTCAGCGGAATTGGGTGAAGAGGAATGCGATAAGAATCAGCAGCAGAGGAAAGACGACTGCCGTCAACGCCAGCCAGCGACTGTCGAAATGGGGCGCCCACTTCTCGGCCAGCCGCCCGGCCCAATCCAGCCGGTGGGCCATAGAGTGCCACCAATCAGGCAAGCGGAGTACGCCCCGCGGCGTGGAGCGTTGATCTTTGGGTTTCGTTCTGGCCTTTGCTTTGCGCATATCCGGTTACCGTTCGGGGACTCGAAGTTCCATCCCAACAGCCAGCAAAATCGAATTACCCAACAATTCGGCGTTGGCCGCGTACAATTCCTCCCAACGACTTCCATCCCCATACAAATAATAGGCGATAGTCCATAGAGTATCCCCATCCACCACCACATAGACCGCTGGCAAGCGCACCACCAGATCGATGGCGTCCACCTGTGCCACGCCCGGAATTTCAGCGGTCAGGGCCAGCAAGTCCAGCCGGTGGGAGGTAAAAGGCACGCTGCCCGCCAGTTGCAGCCTTCCATTCTCCAGAACAGCGCTGATTTCAAGCGCGGCCAGGTCTGCCCGCTCCACCTGCAATAGATACGCTTGCAGATCAAAGCGGCTGGCCGCGGCCGTAGCAACCGCCGCGGCCAGGGCTTCATTCGCCGCGGCGATCTGCGGCGGGGGGGCGGCACTCTCCGTCGGTAGCTCTGCGGCCACAGGAAGTGGCGGGGTGGGGCTGGGCAGTGGCGTAGGCAGGGTTGTCGGCTCGCGGGTGGCTGTTGCCGGCAATTGGGTGGGGGAAGTGACCGGCGAGGCAAGCGCTGCGGCGCTTTCTGCCACTGCACGGGTCGGCTCAGGCTGGGCCAGTGTCGGAAGAGTCGGACGGGCTTTCAATAAGGCCAGCCCGGCAGAGATCGGCTGCTGCAAAAGAATCAGTGCGGCCAACAGCCCAACGGGAATTGCAATCCGCCAGAAGCGGTGGCTGGTGCGCGCGTGTGGGCGCAAAGGGGAGCCGAGGGTGGGTGGCACAGAATAGAATTCTGGGGAGAGCTGGCGGGCTGCCTTCCCCGCGTGGGCGGGCGGTGTATATTCCTTCTGGGCCTGGCGCATAGCCCGCTGCTTCTGCTGGTGGGAGCGCAACAGCCACTCGCCCTCGGGGCGCAGTGGATCGTCCACGGGAATAGCCGCCACGTGGCGGTGCATCCCGTCATACTCCCCCTGCTTGCGATGAATCAGCGCGGCCAGCAGGTGCAGTTCCGACGCGTTGACTGCGGAAAGGCCCTGGGCCAGAATCGCCAGTGCCTTTTCGTGATCCCCGGCCAATGTTTCTGCCGATGCCTGCCGGTAACATTCCCGAACATACTCCAGCGCGGCCAAATGGCCCGCCAAATCAACCCCACATTCGGAGCAGTTGGAGGCTTCGGCTGAAATGTAAATCGTCGAGCCGCAGTCGTGGCAGGTGAGGCGCATGAGTCTGATCTGCCGCCGGTGGAAATGGCGAGTGGGTTTCTGAACAAATACAGTCTATCACGGCCCGGATTGCCACGCAAACAGGCGGCGGATTCTGGGAAGATGGGACGCAGATTTTCGTGATTTGGATTGATCAGCG
>JAHDWH010000404.1:1719-3177 GCA_023384455.1 Caldilineaceae bacterium
TGGCCCCCCCACCCGGGGGGGTTTTTGGGGCATTCGGGGCCGCTGTTTTTCGTGTTTGTTATGCACCCGCGCACAAAAACCAAAACCCCGAAAATCTGCGTCCTGCTCTATCATCTCTGCCACCCGACGGCCCATCTCTACCGCGTAGTTCGTGCCCCGATCCCAGGGGTAGACCTGACTCATCGAGGCGAAATAGAGGCCGGCCAGGGGCGTGCGAATTGCGGGGATGCGCGCGGCATAGCCCTGAACAGGCACTGGCTGGGCGTAGACTTCCTTGTGCAGCCAGACCCCCGTAACCCATTCCGCGCTAAAGTTGGGGTTGAATCGGCTGAGCGCAGGCAGGAATTCGGCCTGCAATTCGGCCTGGCTCATAGAAAAATAGGGATGGGACGGGTCCAGATAGTCCCCCAAATAGAGCAGATGATCACCCGCATAATGGACCGGGTCGATCATATTTGTATGTTCTACAAGCGCCAGAAAAGGTAACTTTTCCGCTTTGGGCACATTCACCCAATAGGTTCCGTCGGTCAGTAATGGACGGTCCAGCGCCACAGTCAACACTACCGCGCCCATACTGCGCAGTTGGGTCAGCCCCCCCAGATAGTCGGCAGGCAGCCCAGGTGTCAGTTTCGCCATCAGCTTTGGGCTGACGGTAGACAAGACCGCATCGAAAGCCACGGGTGACTCGTCCTGGGGCGTCACCCAAAGATGGCCCCCCGAATCTGAGGCAATCTGCGCGACGGGAGTCTCCAGCGCCAGGGTGACGCCCTGCGCCTGCACCTTTGCGGTCAGCGCATCCACAAAGCCCTGAAAGCCGCCCCGGTAGTAGCCCAGGCGCGGTGTGCGTTTATAGATTCTGGCCCAAAACCAGGCCAGGTTTACATCCTTAAAATGGGGGCCAAACTTGCCTTCCAGCATCGGCTGCCAGAGCGTGCGGTAGCCCCGTGCCCCCATCCAACCTTCCAGCCACGGGTCCGCCCCAATGCCATCGTAGACCCGCCAGGGCGGGCGGGGCCAATATTTCAGAAAGGCCAGCACCGCGCCCATACGCAGCTTTGTTATCAGAGGCAGATGTGGAAACTGAAGCAAGCGCACAGGCGTATCAAAAGGGTAATTTGTGCCCTTATAGTGCATGGCGGTTGTGGGGTGGTGGATTTCCAGCAGATGGCTGGCCCCTATCTCCTCTGTCAACCCCAGGATAGCGTCGTCGTTGGTGAACAGGTGATGGTAGAAGCGCTCCAGGGGCCACTCCCAGCCGGGCCTGCCGCGAAAACCCGTGGCCAGACCGCCGGCCTGGCTGCCGGCCTCGTAGATATGGATAGAGTGGCTGCCCTTGCGGGCCAGATCATACGCAGCAGACAGCCCGGCAATCCCTGCGCCAACAATTGCTATTTTCATAGTCCCCTGTTCTGAAAATAGAACACGGATGGACACGGAAAGAACAGATTCGCACGGATT
>JAHDWH010000405.1 GCA_023384455.1 Caldilineaceae bacterium
ATGTCATCTGGCCCGACCCGATCCTCGGCCGCGAGATCGACGCCTACACCCAGCGCCAGCGCGCCCAGGGCAGCCGCCACAACCTCTACCGTGCCCTGCTGCGCGCCATCGTCCGCAGTCGCATCAGCGGTAGCATCGACGATCTCTACGAACTCGCCCAGGACCGAATCGACATCCACGGCTTCGGCCCCGCCAAGCGCAAGGCCCTGCGCGCCTTTTTGAGCCAGTACACGTCCCCCCGGCACATCCAACGCCCCCGCCCCCGCATCACCCGAACGACCGCCGAGGTCTACGCCAGCCTGCCCCCGGCTGAGAGGGCCGAGATTGCCCAGGTTGCCGCCGATCTGGACGAGTTGCGCCGAGAGAATCCCTTGGCCCTCCTGCCGCCCAGCGCCACCCACGTCTACCTGATGGAGCGGGCCGGGTGGATATGGGATTTCCAGGACGGACGCTACACCGGAGCCAGCAATGCCGAGGGGCTGCAACTGGCGGGGGGAGCGGACTGATGGACATTCGCAGCGCCGCTGCCCAGCTCGAGACCGGCATCCGGGCCGCCTTCACAGCCGAGAAGTTGGGTTGCCACATCGTGCGCACGGTGCGCGGCCCCCACACCCTGACCACAGGCATTCGGCTCTACGAGCCGGATGTAAAATCCCTGGCCCGTGTGGGCCGCATGGCCCAGGCCATCGAGGCCCGGTCCGGTGTCTCTCCCATCCGCATCCACAGCCAGGCCGGGCTGGTCTACGTGGAGGCCCCCAGCCCCCAGCCGATTGTCGTACCCGGCGCAGTCCTCAGCGGGCAGGGGCTGGCAATCCCCTTGGGGCTGACCCCCCTGCGCGCCGTGGCCGGGCTGGACTTCGACCGGGACAGCCACCTGCTGTTGGTGGCCCCCACCAATGGGGGCAAGACCACGGCGGCCAAAGCCGTGGCCCTGGCGATTGCCCGCCAACACTCGCCCAAACAGGCCCGCTTCGTCGTCAGCACCTTCAAGCCCGCCGACTGGCTGGGCCTGGCCCACACCGCCCACTGTGGGGGGATGATTACCGACGTGGATGAGACGGCTCAGATGATCGCCTGGCTGGTGGGGATTATGTACAAGCGGACCAGCCAGATGCAGACGACCCCCCGCCTCTTTGTCTTTCTGGATGATCTGCTCAATCTGCTCAAACGGCGGCCCGACCTGGCCGACCCCCTGGCCGAGGTTGCCAGTCTGGGCCGGGGCGCGGGCATCCATCTAATCATCGGCACCCAGCGGGTGAGCAAAAGCGGGATGGGGGACGCCGCCGTCTCCGGCAATATCACCGCCCGGCTGGTCTTTCGCACGGCATCGGCCCAGGACGCCGCCGCCTTCACCGGGCGGGGCGACACCGGGGCCGAGAGCATCGGCGCCCACGCGGGCGACGCCATCCTGGTCACCAGCGCCGCGGATGTACAGCGGATTGCCGTGGCCTATGTGAGCGACGCAGACCTGGCCGCCCTGCCCCAGGGAGGCGGCTCTCGCCCCTGGCTGGCCGCTGGTACGCCTACCGGTACAGAGGCCGGTATACCGGCGGAAAAGGGGCAGAACGGACGTTCTGAGGGGGGCAGTACCGGTATACCGGCCTCTGTACTGCCCCTGGCCTACCGCCCACCGACCCCGGCCGAGGAGATGGCGCTGGCCGGGCTGTACGCCCGCAAGGGCAGCAAAAACAAAACCCTGGCCGCTGCCTATGCCGAGGGCAAGACGCCCAAAACGTTGGGCTGGCTGAACGGGGCATTGGAGAAAATGGGGGTGAACGTATGACCAACGGCAAAGGTGGACTTCTGACCCTGGTGATTGCCGCGCCGATTTTGGCGCTCTTTGTGGGCGTGGGCGTTTTTGCCTTCAACGCCGCCGACACCTGGACGCAAGCCAATAATCAGGCGGTAATCACTGGGCTGTCCGCAGTATGCGGGGCGGGGGTGGTAGTGATAGGGCTGATCGTCGCCATTGTGGTGGGAATCCCATTCGCCATTCGCGCCTATGGCGAGTCGGGCCGTGCTCATCGGGATTGGGGCCCCCCGCCCGTGGACGCACCCTACCGCAGCCTGCCCCCGGCCCAGGAATACCCGGCCCTGCCTGCCCAAAGCAACCCCTGGACGGTGACCGGCGGCGGCGCTTTCGACGATATGCCCGCGCCCGTCCAGGATGGGCGCTTTCGACTGACGGGAGGGGGTTGACAGCCTAATGCAAATCGACATCGACCGCCTAGCCCGTACAACCCCCATCTGGGTTTCCCCCCTCGTCCTCGCCGGAGTCGTCGTCCCGCCCCTCATTGTCCTCGGCGCGCTCTGGCACGGCAATCCAGACACCGCCCTGGCCGTCTTCCTGGCCGTGGCCATCTCCAATCTGGGATCATCTCTGGCCCGGAAATACACGGAATGCACGGATTTGATTATTTTATGTCGTAGGTACGACTACAGCCCCGGCCCACCCCCAGGCCGGGGCTTTTTGTTGCCGGGCAATCATTGGATCATTCTCGAACGATTGTGCTATAATCGGCCCAGTTCTTCTTTTGTTCGCAAGGCGGCGGGTATGGTCAACGAGGCGGACTTGGTAGCGGCGCTGGTGGCGAAGTTGGAACCCTTCGAGACTCTGGTCTTCGAGGCTGGGCGCATCTGGGGGCAGCGGGCCTATAAAGAGGCGAGCCTGGAAGATACCCAGCGGCGGATTGCGACCTGTTGGACGCCTCAACACCGACTAGAAGTGACCCGCTATGCGGAGGGGTACAAGTTGACTGTGCTGCGCAGCCTCTTGACGTAGGGGAACAAACGTGCTAGATTGATCGTAATTCATTCGGCGGCTGGGGCGTTTTGATGTTTCTGCCCTGGCGTGGCAAGCCCCCACGTTTCCCAATCACCCCCGCCCTGGCCGTCGAATGGACCATATTGCAGATACGGAACAGCCGGTCTGACCTGAGTTTGGGTTAGATCGGCTCTTTTTTTTGTATCTATCCCGTAGCCAATGGAGGGCGATTCGATGCGAGAGCTTCCGAAGGTGCGCTGGCTGGCCTTGCTGCTGGCGATTGCGTTTGGTGTGGTCTTTGTCGGTGTGAATTTCGATTTGGCGGCGGCCATCGGGCATTTGGGCAGCAAGGCAGCCGGGATTGGGGCGCTGCTGCTGGGGATTGCCAAGATCATCGAGGAGGCCATG
>JAHDWH010000406.1 GCA_023384455.1 Caldilineaceae bacterium
GGTAACTACCCAGCCAACGACAGAAATAACCACTGAATACACAGAATACGCGGAAATTCTTCGCTTTTTTCAGTGTGTTCCATATTTTCCGTGGTTACTAAGCCGTGGATGCCTGAGCAGTTACGCTCCCTGATGTACGTGCCTGAATCCGCTCTCTATACTCGACACGAGCATAAACTGACATTTTGTCACCCTGTCACCCGGTCATTTTGTCACCTTGTCAAGTATATACTGCTCCCCCGTCATCCGGTAGAGCAGCGTCGCCTCGCCCTTGTGGACGATCTCCCGCTCAAAGACGAAACCGACCTTCTCCATCACCCGTTTGGACGCCAGGTTTGTGGTCAGGGTAAAACAGACCAGATTTTCCAACCCCAATGGGCCAAAAGCCGTTTCCAGGCTGACCGTTGCAATCTCCGTTGCCAGCCCCCGCCCCCAATAGTCGGGCAGAAATGTGTAGCCCAGTTCGATCTCCAGCGCCCCGCCGACTTCGATCCACTTCAGCCCGGCCCGGCCTGCCAGCCCACCGCTGGCCCTGTCCCGCAGCAGCCACAGCCCGAAGCCGTGGGTATCCCAGTGGGCGATATATTCTGCCAAATTCTGGCGGGTGGTCTCGTCAGAGCGGAGACCCCCCAGCGTCGCCATCACCGCCGGGTTGCGGTGAATCTGACAGAGCAGCTCGAAGTGTTCCGGGCGAAAACGCTCGGCGGTCAGCCGTTCGGTGAAGATTTTCTCGATTGTTCCCATTTGCCTCTCCGTTGCTCCTTCTCCCCGATCACAGCGCACACAATTCAGTGTCCAGCCCATCTTTTCCACCCGGCCCGCGGGGGTGAGAACCCACTCGCGAAAGGTGAGAGGCGGCTCGTGGCGCACATGCTGGCCGTGTCCACAGGCCAGCACCGCCACCCAATCCCCCACCTCGTCCAGCCGAAAACCGGTGATTGGCTGATTCACTATTTCTCCTTCGCCCAACAAATGGACCAGCGCCGGTTGAGTAGCCGGGGGCTTTTTCCCGGCGTATCGAAACCTAGCGGGTTTACGAGCATCCATCCACGACCCGCTCCTTAGTTTCGATACGCCGCCAGACAATACCGGCAAGGTCGTTTGTTGTTCTGGCGGCTACTCAACCGGCGTCGCTAATCTGCACGATTAAAACAAACTCAGTTGAACCTGCTCCGGTTCTGGGGGACGCTCCCACTGACGCGCGGCCTGCACTTCCAGCAGGGCCGTCTCGATGTCGCCCACAAAGCGCGAGCGGGGATTCTCCATCCTCTGGCCGTAGAGAAAGCGCCGCCCCGCGTGGAGCAGTGCCAGCTTCTGCCGGGCCCGGGTCATCCCCACATAAAAGAGCCGCCGTTCCTCCTCCACATCCACCCCATCCGCACCCTTGCCTGGCGGGAAATAGGGCAGCAACCCCTCCTCGCAGCCCACCACAAAGACCACTGGAAACTCCAGCCCTTTGGCCGCGTGCAGGGTCATCAGCGACACCCGGTCGGCCCGGGGGTCGTAGTAGTCGGCTTCCGAGTGCAGAGCCGTGGCTTCCAAAAAGCGGCGCAGATCGTCGCCGTAGGGCACGGCCCGGCGCAGCAGCCGCTCGATCCGTTCGCTCTCCACAGCCGAAAAGCCGTCCGTCCGCTTCCCCGCCAGAAAGGCCGCCACCCGTTCCATGCGGGCGGTGAGGGGGGAGAGGGCGGGCAATTCGGCAAAGAGGGCGGATAGGGCGGGATGGTGGGATGCTGAGATGATGGACGGCGCATCCCAGAAGTTCGACTTTTCAGAAAAGTCGAACTTCTCCGCGTCTCTGCGTCTCTGCGGGAGACTTCTCCCCGTCACCCGCTCCCAATGCACCTGACTGGTCGGCGTGTGCAACAGCCATAGATAGGCCAGAATATCCCGCACCGGCTCCTGGGCATAGAGGGATGTCTGGCCGACGGCCTGGAAGGGGATGCCCGAACGCTCGAAGGCTTCCACCAGCAGGCGGCTCTGGCTGTTGAGCCGGTAGAGGACGGCAAAATCGCCAAAGGCCCAGTTGACCGGCACTGTGTCGTCCTCTACCCGGCCCGAATCGAGAGAAAAGTAGCTGGTCCCACCCACCAGTTGCTCGATCTGGTGGACGACGTACTCGGCCTCGGCTTTGTCCGTGGGGGCGCGGTGGATGTCCAGCTTCACCTGCTCGCTGAATTCCGAGAAAATCTCCAGGCTGGCCCGCTCCGGGTTGCGGGCGATGACCTGCTGGGCTGCGTCCAGAATGGCCTGGGCCGAGCGGTAGTTGCGGCGCAGATGGAGGGTCTTCGCGCCGGGGTAGTCGGCGGGGAAGGTGTGAAAGTAGCGGTAGTCCGCGCCCCGGAAGCCGTAGATGGCCTGGTCGGGGTCGCCGATGGCAGTGAGCCGCTGACCGTCCCCCGCCAGCAATTTCAGCAGCCGGTGCTGGGCCGGGTTGACGTCCTGATACTCGTCCACGGCGATCCACACAAAGCGCGCCCGCACCGCAGACAGAACATCCGCTTCTTTCTCCAACACCTCAACCGTCCGGGCAATCAGATCGTCAAAATCGAGCGCGTGGCTCTCGGCCAGAGCGGATTCGTAACGCTGGGATAAAGAGAGGAACGCAGATGACGCAGATTGCGCAGATTGACGCAGAGGGTTTTCGGAAAGAAGTTCGACTTTTTCCGAAAAGTCGAACTTCTCCGCCCGCAGCGCCTTCTCGATGAAATCCTCTCCGCTGTTTTTTGCCTGGGAAATAGCATTCAGCGCTGCCTCGACATCCCGGCTGCTCAACTCCGGCCAGGCCCGTTTCGCCAGCAACAGACGGGCGTCCTCGTCCAGAATCACAAAATCCTCGGCCAGACCGATGGCCTGGCCGTATTGGCGCAGGAGCAACGCGCCCAGGGCGTGAAAGGTGCAGACCGTCGCCAGGGCAGCGGTGGCTTCCCCCAACAGATCGGCCAGCCGCTCGCGCATCTCCCCGGCGGCTTTGTTGGTGAAAGTAATCACCAGCAGGGAATCCGGCGCAACGCCCCGCTCCCGCACCAGCCAGGCCAGCCGTACAGAAACCGTGCGGGTCTTGCCCGTGCCCGGCCCGGCCACAATGACGAGGGGGCCGGAAGCGTGGGTGGCGGCGGTGCGTTGGGCGTCGTTGAGGGCGGCCAGCCATTCGGAAACTGAA
>JAHDWH010000063.1 GCA_023384455.1 Caldilineaceae bacterium
ATGTACCCCGTCATCCCCATTGGCCCCCTATCGTTGCCGACCGCCCCCTTCATCGCCCTGCTTGCCATCTGGCTGGGGCTGGGCGCGCTGGCCCGGGCGGGTATTCGCGCAAAACTGGACCCGGACCAGCTTTGGAATTTCGGATTGCTGGCGTTGGGCGCGGGCTTTATTGTAGCCAGACTTTGGCATGTCGTCCAGTTCTGGGCCATCTACCGCATCGATCTGCCCCTGATTCTCAGCCCGCGGCCCGCTGCTTTTGCCTTCTGGCCCGGTCTGACAGCCGCGCTTGCCGCAGGCTACGCCTATCTCATCTGGAAAAGGCTGGACCCTATACGCGTCGGCGCAGCCCTGGCAGTGGGATTGTTAGCAGCGGGCGGCGTGCTGGAAGTGGGCGCGTTTCTGACCAGCACAACCGTTGGCATTCCCAGCGACCTGCCCTGGGCGCTGGCTGTCTTTGATGTCACACGCCACCCGGCCGCGCTCTATCGGGCCGGGGGGATGTGGGGTCTGGCTGCCCTGCTCCTGTGGCGGGGCGCTTTTGAAGAGCCGGGCAGAACCGTCGGCTGGGCACTCCTGGGCTTTGCCCTGCTGCGGCTGCTGGCCGATGGCTTTGTGGCCGAAGTCACAACGATTAGCGGGCTGCGCATCTCCCAACTGATCGCGCTGGCTGTCGCGCTGGCCTGTGCGCTCTTTCTCGGCCAAAGGGACGACACGGCAAGCGACTGAACCCTGCGACACCGCTACTCATCCACCCGGTAATTACTCAGGGTGCGACGCACTCGCCAGGAGTAGATTCCACTGCAAAATGAGTGGGGCGAGTGCGTCGCACCCGGAGCCTGAGTAGTTACTCCACCCGTTCATTCAGCGCTTTCATTCAGACCTTTCATTCAAATGGAGCAGACTGATGTATGCAACTCCTTTTCCTCTGGCGGCCAGCACGGCAGAGCTAATCAACGACGAAGAATCGCTCCTGCGCCACATCCACACCATCTGTGATCGTATCGACCGGGCCGATCCCCAGGTGCGGGCCTTTATCCCCGAACATCACCGCCGGGAACGGCTGATAGAAGAAGCGGTCGATCTCATCGGTCATTACCCGGAAACGGCCACCCGACCGCCCCTTTTCGGCGCGCTGGTGGGCGTCAAAGACATCTTCCGGGTAGACGGTTTTCACACCCGGGCCGGGAGCGAACTGCCCAAGGAACTCTTTGACGGAGAGGAGGCCGCGGTCGTCACCCGCCTGCGCAAGGCAGGCGCGCTGGTTGCGGGCAAGACGGTCACCACCGAATTTGCCTATTTCCAGCCCGGCCCCACCCGCAACCCCCACAATCTGAACCACACCCCTGGCGGCTCCAGCAGTGGCTCGGCGGCAGGGGTGGCCGCGGGTTTCTTCCCCCTGGCGTTGGGCACCCAGACGATTGGCTCCACCATTCGCCCCGCCGCCTTCTGCGGGATTATCGGCTTCAAGCCCAGCTACGACCGTATCCCCACAGAGGGACTGCTCTATTTTTCCAAATCCCTGGATCACGTGGGCCTATTCACCCAGGACATTCAGGGGATGGCCCTGGCCGCATCGGTGCTGTGCGATGGCTGGGATTCCGCCGTGGCCCAGCCAGACCGGAGCCCGGTGTTGGCCGTGCCCGAAGGGGAATATCTGCGCAAAGCCTGGCCCGAGGGATTGGATTCGTTCTGGGAGAGCCTGAGCAAACTGGAAAAAGCGGGTGCGCAGATTGTCCCCACCCCCTTCCTGGAAGAGTTCGATGATCTGGACGAACAGCACCGGCGGATGATGGCCGCCGAAGCCTGGCAGGTCCACCAGCAGTGGTACGCCGACTACGCGCATCTATACAGCCAGCATATGCAGGACATCTTTTATACAGGCCGCCGGGTGGAGGCAACCGAACTGGAAGAGGCCCGCAACGCCCGCTTTGCCCTGCGCCAGACGATCAGCGAGACTCTGGACGCGGTGGGCGCGGATCTGTGGGTGGCCCCGCCCGCACTCGGCCCCGCACCGGAAGGCATCCACGCCACGGGCAACCCGGCGATGAATCTGCCCTGGACCAATGCCGGCGTCCCCAGCTTGAACCTGCCTGTAGAGCGCACCCGCAGCGCTCTGCCGATGGGTATGCAACTGATCGGGCGCTTTGGAGAGGATGAGAAGTTACTGATCTGGGCAGAGAAAATTGAAAAGATGATGGGATGATTGGGGAAGTCAGGCGGCTTTTTCCATCACTTGCCGACGTTCGTGGTAGAATAAGCCCAGACAGACACATCTCTGAATCATCCAATGAACACTCGTTTGTGCGGACATTTCGTCCAGCTTTGCAGCCATAAGGACACCCAATGCTAAAGAGACTTTATACAGCCATTGCCGGCGATCCCAACGAAAAGGAGATCAAGCGGCTCCAGCCCAATGTCGCCCGGATCAATGAACTGGAAGAAGAATTTCAGGACAAAAGCGCGGACGAACTGCGGGCGATGACCGACGAATTTAAGCGGGAGATTGCCGATGCCACGGCGGAACTGCGGGAGCTGCTGGCCCAGGCCGAGGCCGAATACGAAGCGGTAGCCGGCACGGACGAACAGCGCTTTGCCCGGCTGGAAGTAGAGCGGCTGCGCAAGGAGCTGCTGCAACAGGAGAATGCCCTGCTGGACGAAATTCTGCCCGAAGCCTTTGCCGCGGTGCGCGAGGCCAGCAAGCGCACAACCGGTATGCGCCATTACGACGTGCAGCTGATCGGCGGAATGGTGTTGCACCGGGGCAAAATTGCCGAGATGCGTACAGGCGAAGGCAAGACCCTCGTCGCCACTCTGCCCCTCTATCTCAACGCCCTGACCGGTCGGGGTGTCCATCTGGTCACCCCCAACGACTATCTCTCCAAAGTTGGTCTGCAGCTGATGGGTCCCATCTACCGGCTGTTGGGGCTGAACGCGGCGGTGATCCAGAACAGCGCGGGCAACCCGGATCTGGGCAGCTTTGTCTACGATCCCGACTTCCCCGCGGAGGATGACCGTTTCCAGGCTCTGCGCCCCATCACCCGGCCCGAAGCCTATCAGGCCGATGTTCTCTATGGCACCAACAACGAATTTGGCTTCGACTATCTGCGCGACAATATGGTGACGGACAAAGAGCGGCGCTCCCAGCGAGAACTCCACTACGCGATTGTGGACGAGGTGGACAATATCCTCATCGACGAAGCCCGTACACCCCTCATCATCTCCGGCGAATCCCAGGAGAGCAGCGACTACTATCGGCGCTTTGCCGAGATGGTGCGCAGCCTGCGCCTGGACGAAGACTACGAAGTGAATGAGAAGGAGCGCACAGCCACCCTCACCGAAACGGGCATCGCGCGTATCGAAAGCCGTCTGGGTATCGATAATCTCTACGATTCCGAACATTTCGATATGCTGCCCTATCTGGACAACGCCCTGCGGGCCAGGGCGCTCTATGCCCGGGACAAAGACTACATTGTGCGCCAGGACGAAGTAGTGATTGTGGATGAGTTTACCGGGCGGCTGATGGAGGGGCGGCGCTACGGCGAGGGGCTGCACCAGGCCATCGAGGCCAAAGAGGGGGTGAAGGTCAAGAAAGAGTCGATGACCCTGGCCACCATCACTTTCCAAAACTTCTTCCGTATGTACGACAAACTGGCAGGGATGACGGGCACAGCCAAAACCGAGGAAGAAGAGTTCCAGAGCATCTACAACCTGGACGTCATTGCCATCCCCACCTACAAACCGGTGATCCGGGATGACCGGGCCGATGTGGTCTACAAAAGCCAGAAGGCCAAATTCAAAGCAGTAATTGAGGAGATCGAAGAAGCCCACAAGCAGGAACAGCCTGTGCTGGTGGGTACGGTGGCCATCGAGACCAGTGAATTGGTGAGTGGGATGCTGGAACGCCGGGGCATCAAACACGAAGTGCTGAACGCCAAAAATCACGAACGGGAGGCGACAATCATCGCCCAGGCCGGCCAGCCCGGCGCGGTGACGATTGCCACAAATATGGCCGGGCGCGGTGTGGACATTCTGCTGGGCGGCAACTACGAGGGTATGGCCCGGGATCAGCTGCGCAGGGAAGGCGTTGAACTGACTGAGATTCCCACCCGGGCCTGGAACGAAAGCCTGGATATGCTCAAAAAGGGCAAAGACCCAACCCAGAACTACCAGACCCGCTGGGCCGAAGTGTTGAAGGAAAAATACGACGCGACCCGGCGCGATCAGAAAAAGGTGATTAGTGTAGGCGGCCTGCATGTGGTGGGTACAGAGCGCCACGAAGCCCGGCGCATCGACAACCAGTTGCGGGGGCGTTCTGGCCGTCTGGGGGATCCGGGCAGCAGCCGCTTCTTCCTCAGCCTGGAGGATGAACTGGTACGTCGTTTTGGCGGTGACCGCATCACCGGCATTATGGACCGGCTGGGGCTGGAAGATGACATCCCCATCGAAGCCGGGATGATCAGCAAGGCCATTGAAAGCGCCCAGACCCGGGTGGAAGGCCACAACTTCGACATCCGCAAGCACGTACTGAAATATGACGAAGTGGTCAACGAACAGCGGGAAACCATCTATGCCGAGCGGCGGCGCATTTTGCTGGACCCCTCCCTGCGCACGACGATTATGGATATGATCGAGCAGGAGGTGGAGCAGGTGGTGCGCCACTACACGGCCAGCGCCCACGCCGAGGAGTGGGAACTGGACGAAATGGTGCAGATGTTGCGCTCGGTCTTCCCCTTCCCGGATTCCTTCACTATCAGCGACTGGGACGGGCTGAGCGCCGACGAAATGGCTGATCTGGCGGTGGAATTGGCCCTGGCCTTCTATGCCCACAAAGAGGAAGAATACGGCGAAGAGGTTATGCGGGATGCGGAGCGCCAGATTATGCTCCACGTGGTGGACCACCGCTGGGTGCGCCATCTGACCGATCTGGACCGGCTGCGGGAGGGTATCGGTCTGCAAGCCCTGGCCCAGGTAGACCCGCTGGTCGCTTACAAGCGGGAATCTTTCGGGATGTATCAGGCGTTGATGACTGACATCCGGGGCGATATTGTAAAGAATCTGATGGCCCTGCGGGTGGAACGCCGGGAGCCTGTCGCCCAGCGTCCGCTTGCGGCCAACATCCGCACCAACCGGGATGGAAGCGGGGCCGCCCCCAAACAGCAGACCGTACGCAAAACGGGAAACAAGCCAGGGCGCAACGATCCCTGCTGGTGTGGCAGCGGCAAAAAGTACAAACAGTGCCATATGCGGGAGGACAGCCGCAAAAATCTCACGCCGGCCGGCTAGACAGACGTGAAGTAACTGCTCATCCCCACCCAACCACCCCCACAGTGGGGGAGGAGTCGCTCCACTTCCCTCCCTGGAATGGGGAGGGCTAGGGTGGGGTGGCTGAACAGTTACGGGATAACAGAAACTGCGGGGCGTGAGCGTGCAGGATGGGAACTTACGTCCCACAGTTTTGGTGTCAGCCCAGTGTCGGTGAATGTACACAAATTGCTATTCGACAATTAGGTAAGTCAAATTACATACTTGCATCCATAGTATTTCGTCAGTCCACGAAGTATACTCAGCACAGGTCTGTTTCTTTCGTTACTCAACTGCATCGGTCAAACCAGCCAGGCCACAGTGAAAACCCAGCCTCCTCACCCCACCTATGCCGCTGTTTCGCCGACACTGGCCGAAACGCTGTTATACATCTCCAATGAATTGTTGACAACAGACGATACGCCCCGGCTTCTGGGGCGCATTCTGGAGCTTTTGCGCCGACTGGTCGAATACGAGACCGCAGCGATTCATCTGGTGGATGGGGATCGGTTGATTACCTATGCGGGTGTCGGCGCGGTCGAGCCGACGGTGGGCCAGTTAAATTATAACCAGGAGAACGCTTTTGTCTGGCAATATCTGGAGAAGGAGGGCAGACCCTACCTTTCCCAGGATCTCCACAAGGAAAGCTGGTATCCTATGCCAGGCTTTGAGCATATCCGATCCTTTATGGCGCTGCCGCTGGTTTCACAGGGAAAAATAATCGGTGTCCTCACCGTCGATCACTCCCAGCCCGAACGCTTCAATAATGAGCAACTCAAAGTTATCTCCATCTTCGCCGGCCACGCCTCGATTGTGATGGCACGGGCAAACTTGCTGGAAGCAGAGCGGCGTCAACGCCACTTTGCCGAGAGTCAGTTGGCCTTCTCCTATCAGTTAATGCAGACATCTTCGATTGAGGAAGCAATCCAGGCCCTTCTCTTTACTATTGCCCAAAACGCCCCCTTTCACACTGGGTCTGTGACACTGGTGGACGGAGAGAATAGCCAAAGAGGGTACATCGCCGCGACCTCCGGCTATACGAATCCAGACGAGGCCCGTTATCAGTCGGTGGATATGCAGGGACTCCCGCTTCTGGTCCAATTGGCTGCGCAAGCCAAACCTATTTATGTAGCGGACACACGGGACGATCAGCGCTGGCAGCCGGGCAGCCGGGCCGACGCGCAAGAAGTGCGCTCGGTTCTCCTGGTGCCGCTGCTCCAGCGCAGCCAGGCCGAACTTTTTGGCTATATTACCCTGAAAAACTTTCAGCCCAATGCTTTTTCCCAATCCGCGGTCGGCCATATTGTTCTTCTGTGCAACCAGACAGCCGCGGCCCTGCGCACCCTGCGTTCGCTGGAAGAGACCCGCCACCGATTAAGCGAAGTCTCCCTGCTGGCGGAGCTAAGCGCGCAACTGAACCGCACCTACGAATTGGCGGATGCTCTGCATTTTGTTCTGAACCGGGTGGTTTCTGTCATCGGTCAGGGGGGGGATACAACCGACATCCGCGGGGCTGTCATTCTGCGGCGTCCCCATACACACACCCTCCATTTGGCAGCCGGTCACAATCTGGAGGCAGCAGAGATTGACCACTTCAATAACCGCCCCTATTCGGTTCACGAAGGCACCTTTGCCCGCTCCATCGGCAAAGGCGAATGGGTTGAAATCAGTGACAAAGAAGTGGTGGTTAACGCCATCGCCGAGCAGTTTTCCAGGACACCCCCCAGACAGTTGCTCGACATTCCCCTGCGTGTGGGCACAGAAACCATTGGGATTATCACTGTAGATCGGGCAGTGCGAGACCCAGCCACCCGCCAGCTTCTGACGGCTATGGCAGACCTGGCCGGTTCGGCTATTCAAAAAACCCAGGCGCTGGCTGATTCCCGGCAACGGGCCGTGGAGTTGATGGAAACCTACGAACGGCTGCAAGTGATGGACCGGCAGCGGGACGAATTCATCCAGAACATCACCCACGACCTGAAAGCGCCCCTGACTTTTATCCGGGGCTATGCAGAGTTAATGGCAGAGAGTGCCCTGGGGGAGATTACAGCAGAGCAGGGCGAAGCGTTGGGGATTATTCAGGAGCGTACCGATGCGATTAACCGTCTGATTGGGGATATTCTGACCCTCAAACAGGTAGAGTCCCAGCCCTTGCAGCAGATCGTCTTTAACCTGGACGCAATTGCCCGCAAATCGGCGCGCAATGCCCGGATGTCGGCCCGGCTGGCTGGATTGGAGATCGCAGTTCTTTCCAAAAAGAAGCAGGCGCTGGTCAAAGGGGATATGGCCCGGATGGAGCAGGTCTTTGAAAATCTGCTCAGCAATGCCATCAAATATAGTCCAGATGGCGGAGAGATTCGCCTTTTGGTGAAAGTAGAGGCAGACAAAATTTGGGTTTCCGTCAGCGATCAGGGCATAGGCATAGCCCCCGAAGAGATCGAGAACATTTGGAGCCGTTACTATCGCGTCCCGGGTGTCAGCGCAGGCGGGAGCGGGCTGGGGCTGGCCAATGTGCGGCGGGTTATCGAGGCCCACGGGGGGCGTATTTCTGTGCAGAGCGAGGGCAAAGGCACAACCTTTACCTTTCAATTGCCCCGTCATCAGGAATGATGAAGCGTCACCAGCGCGGTTCGGCTATGCCACTGCACCCGCTGTTGCAGAAGTTGCCGCCGCACCAACGATTCCACCGCATCCGCCTCCTCCTTTGCCAGCTTCTCCACCAACCGCTGAGCGTAGGAGGGCCGCTCCCCCAAGGCAGGCCCAAACCAGCGGGCCAACAGAAGTGGTGTCACCTGCAACTCCATAGCGCCGTCCAGAAGCTCCACATCTCCCCTGTCAGCCGCCAGCGAAGCCACGGCTGCCCGCAGCGTATCCTCATCCCAATTCACCAAATCGTCGTTACCATCCCCATAGATTGCCTCTTCAGCGGCCCGGTAGCGCTCCGCCAGATCATCCCCCAGAGAGGCCAAATCGAGCAGGGCGTAGATGCGCTGGGTGTGGCGGGGGATACGTTCGGCCAGAGCCAGCCAGCCACCGTCGGCCAGCAGCGCCCGCAATTGGGCCAGGGCTGCGCCTTTGTCCGGAGAACGCAGGAGCGCATTGCGCCCCACAATCCCATCAAAGCGCAGCCCCGGCTCCCCGTGCAACAGACCGGGCAGATCCTCCACATCGCCCTGCAAAATCCGTGGCCGCTCCACTGCGGACAGCGCAGCCGCCTGCTGTAGCAGGGCCTGGGCATCCGCTGGATCGGGCGTCAGGCAATAGACGCCACCTTCGGGCAAGCGGCGCACCGCCTCCCAAGTGAGCAGCCCACTGGCCGCGTTCACATCCAGCAGCACAGAGTGGCGGTGAAGCGGGCCGGTTGCCAGCAGCCGGTCGCGCAGGGCAGCCAGTTCGACCCCGGCGTTGGAGATTGTGCGCTGCAACCAGCGATCCCGGGCCGTGTCCTGGGGGGAGAAGGTGAGAATCTCCGGCGGTGCCCCGGTCTGGTCCACCATTGCCGCCAGCTGGGCCTCCCGGCGGCGGGTCACCTGACGCTGCACCCGGGCCTCGTCGCCCTGGGCCGAGGGCTGATAGAAGACTTTGCCCTGCATAGCGTCGGGCAGATATTGCTGGGCAATCCAATGCTCCCGGTAGGCGTGGGGGTAGAGATAGCCCTCCCCGTGACCGAAGCCCTCTTTGTCCCGGTTGGCGTCCCGCAGATGGTTGGGCACATCGCTCTCCGGCTCCTTGCGGATGGCATCCAGGGCGTCGAAGAAGGCCATCACCGAATTGGATTTGTCGGCGGTAGCCAGATAGATCGTGGCGTGGGCCAGATGAAAATTGCCTTCGGGCAGCCCCACCCGGTCAAAAGCAGCGGCGCAGGCGGTGACCACCTGAATGGCCTGGGGATCGGCCATACCCACATCCTCCCCGGCGAAGATAAGCATCCGACGAAAGACAAAACGGGGGTCCTCGCCGGCGTAAATCATCTTTGCCAACCAGTAGAGCGCGGCGTCCGGATCGCTCCCCCGCAGGCTTTTGATGTAGGCAGAGATGGTATCGAAGTGATAATCGCCCTCTTTGTCATAGAGCACAGCCCGGCGCTGGATGGACTCTTCGGCAATCCCCATTGTAATCCGAATGGTTGGGGGCGTGCCTGTTGGCTCGGTAGTCTCGGCGGCCAGTTCCAGGGCGTTGAGCAGGGCACGGGCGTCCCCGTTGGCAACACCCACCAGATGCTCCAGGGCGTCCTCGTCGATGGTGGCGTTGCGCTTGCCATAGCCCCGCTCAGGATCGGCCAGGGCGTGGCGGGCAATCTGGCGCAGATGTTCTTCGTTCAGGGGTTTCAGTTGGAAGATTCGGCTGCGGCTGACCAGGGCTTTGTTGACTTCAAAGTAGGGGTTTTCGGTGGTGGCCCCCACAAAAATCACTGTGCCATTTTCCACCCAGGGCAAGAGCGCGTCCTGCTGGGCTTTATTGAAGCGGTGTACTTCGTCCACAAAGAGGATTGTGCGCTGGCCGTGGAGGGCCATCCGCTCCTGGGCTTCGTCGATGGCGGCCCGGATATCCTTCACCCCGGCCAGGACCGCGTTGAGCGCGATAAAGTGGGCGGCGGTGGTGTTGGCAATCACCTGGGCCAGGGTTGTCTTGCCTGTGCCCGGCGGCCCGTAGAAGATCAGACTGCTTAGCTGGTCAGCCTGAATAGCCCGGCGCAGCAGGCGTCCCGGCCCGACAATGGCTTCCTGGCCGACAAAATCATCCAGCACCCGGGGGCGCATACGGGCGGCCAGGGGTGCTTCGCTCTCCATTCGCTCTTTGCGGGCCTGCTCGAAAAGGTTCATAGAAGGTTCCTAGCGGAAGGGAGTGGGGAGTGGGGATCGGGGATCCGGGACTGGGGATTGGGGATTAGGCAGTAACGTCTCCCCCAATCCCTAATCCCTAGTCCCCAGTCTCCACTCCCCAATCTCCACCAACACAGGCCGGTGATCCGATGCTTCGCTGCCCGGCTCTTCCTGCCAGACCTGGGCGCTGCGCAGGGCAGGGGCCAGGGGGTGGCTGAGAAAGATATAGTCGATACGCAGGGGCACAGCGGCCCGGATAAATGTGCCCTGTCCCACTGCGCCGGCTGCCCGCATAGCGTCCACATAGCCCGCCTTTTCCATTTGGGGAATTACCTGCATTCCCTCTTGGGTGAGCAGGGGCCCAGCCGGTGGGTGGTTTTCGACCAACCGTTGCAGATCATCCCGCCTCTCGTCAAAATCCCAGGGCGAAACCGCGTTGAAATCGCCCAGCACCGCGTGGGGACGGTTGCGATCTCGTATAGTCCACGTGCGCAAAGCGCGCAGCTGCACCAGCCGGGCGGCTTCGTCCGTGTGGTCCAGATGGGTGACATAGACGGTAAAGGGGCGGCCATCGGGCAAGAGAATGCGCCCTTCCAGCAGTCCCCGTTGCTCTTTCCCCGCAACGGGTGTCAGGTGGTGGGCGGCGCTGGCAATAATAGGCCAGCGGCTGAGCAGCCCGTTGCCATAGCTCTTTTCGGGTATTGTGTCGGTGGCGGGCCAGCCCAGACAGGGGCCAAAAGCCGGGTGCATCCCTGTTTCGCTGGCAAGCCTCTCCAAAAGGGGAACGAGGCTATGCGAATTTCCGTCCTCTTGCCCGGCAAAGGGATAGTAGACTTCATTCAGGCCCACAATGTCCGCGCCGCTCGCGCTGATCACCTGGACCACCTGTTGCCAGTTGGGGGCACCCTCTGCCGTGCGCCAACCGTGAATGTTAAAGGTCATTAACCGCATATTCTGCTCACCTTTGTCAGTATGCGAAATTATCCCCTACTTATCCACATCTGGGGATAAGTATTGAACCTGTGGATAGTTCTGGGGATAAGTGGACGCGAAAGTGGATAAATAACTCATTTATCCCGTGTGGAGAAGGTTTTCCCCAGCTTTATCACTTATTCTACGCATAACCCCTTACTTTTGTACTGCCCCTACATCCCGCGTAGCTCAAATGTTCGACAGATACAGCCCATTTCAATTCCTCCATTTGTTCCCAAACTTATCAACAGACATCGGGTGGGGACATCTATTTTCCACCCCCATATATGGGCAAGACGTCTCTTGTGACACAACATATCGGGGGGGTGATTTCATCTGCACACATTTCATCCCTATATCCCCAACCCCTACTATTAACTACGAAAAAGAAGCTATTTAATAAGGATAAAGAGATATGTATTTACTTCTCGGAGGGCATCAACAGATTAAGCGGATCGAGAAAGGGCAAGGGGTTGGAAAATCCCCCCCACCCATCGCTGCGGTTATAGGGAAAAATACGAATAGCAAAATGCAAATGGGGTGTACTGCTCAGTCCGCTGTTGTTGGAAAAGCCCAAAAGCGCTCCCCTCTGCACAAACTGACCCGCTTCTACTGCAAAGCCCTGCATATGGGCATAGAGCGACTCACCCCAGGGATGCTGCATTTTGATAAAGCGTCCATAGCCAGAGCCGTCGTTCCCAATCTCAATCACCCGGCCCTGGTCTGTAGCCAGAAGGCGGCTGTGATCCGGCATAGCAAAGTCCAATCCATTATGCCCGCGCAAAGCGACACCGCCGGGAAAGAATTGTTGATAGAAAGCCGGATTGACGCCCCACATCTGCGTAATGCGGCGGCGTCCTTCGAAAGGCGCAGTCAGAAAAATACCTTCGGGTTCGTAGTGACCCCGTTCGATAGGTCTGCTGAGAAAATCAAAGGCCACAGATTAACTCCTGGAGGATTATACGCGACAACTCATTCATCCGGTTCTGTAAATTCGACAGCAGGACGCTAAATCAGTATACTCTGCTAGTTGGTCTTCGCCCACTTTGCGGGCGCTGGTATACGTGGCAACAGAAATGCAGGAGATTGGAAGTATGCCCATCTATGAATTTGTGTGTGGCGAGTGTGGACACGAGTTTGAGAAGATTCTCTCTTTTTCCGCAACGACAGCCCCCGCCTGTGTCAATTGTGGAACAGACAATGTGGCGCGCCAAATGGGGCGCCCGGCCATCCATTTCAAAGGGAGTGGGTGGTACATAAACGACAGCAAGAAGGCTGGCGGCAAAAACGGCAAAAACAATCCCGCATCTGCCGCCGCTGGCGAGGATACGGCGGAGAGCACAAAAGAGAGTGCGCCCGCCGCGGATAGTGGCGCAACCAGCGATACGGCAACCGCCGGTGATGCAAAAGAGACGAAGTCTCCGGCCACAGAGAAGCCCGTTGGGAAGGTCAAATCTGAAGCCGTGTAGGGGATGCCGTTTTTCGGCCATCAATTTTCAGCCGTAGAACACACCCTTGCGCAACAGGCAAGGGTGTTTGTTATTCATTGCCCAACCCAATGGGCGGTGAGAAAGGAAGCCGTGCTGTGAGCGTACCCCAACGATTTGGCATTCTGCGTCTGATCGGTACACTGCTGAAGGTGCTTGCCTGGCTGGCGCTGATCCTATCCATTCTGTTGGCGCTGGGGCTGGGGCTGGCCGGGCCACTTGCCCGCCAGTTTGTGGGCGATGTGGGGGGACAGCCGGAACTGCTGGCATTGGGCGCAGCAGGGGGGCTGATCGCCGGCGTTCTGTCGATGATAGGCGGCGTTGTGCTCTTTTTGCTGCTCTACGCGGCCGGCGAGAATATCTTTCTGCAATTGGCTATCGAAGAAAACAGCCGGATGACAGCCGCGCTTCTCCTGGCCCAGGCGGAAGAAAAGAAACGTCTGTGAGCGGTGGGTTTAGCTCAGCTTATCCACCACAAGCGACGCCAAGAAGGTTCTCTCCCGATCCCCATCAAAGAGAATCGAAATACGCATCTCCGCACCTTCCCCATCCACGGCTGTAATCACCCCCTGGCCAAAGTGGGAATGGCTGATGCGCTGCCCGCTCTCCAGCTTTTTGAACTTGCGGGCTGCTTTGGCTCCATTGGCGCTCTTTTGGGCCAGGACGCTGGAGTGCTGCAATTCTGTTGAAACCCCAGCCTCCCGGTCACGCCAGCTTTCGGCCAGGCTTGCCAGGGTCTGTTCGGGCTTCTGAACCAGACCGCTGCGCAGGCGGGTCGTCTCCTGGACGATCTTTGCCAGATCGTTCATCGCCTTCTTTTTGGCGCTGCGTTCCTTCCCCCCCTGGGCCACCACCCGGCTGGCCCGGCTGAGTACAGTCAGCAGCCCGTCGATCTGCTTGACCGGATCGTCCTGGGGATCGATCACCGCCAACTGTACCCCGTGTTCTTTGCACATCTCCACCCGGGTCTGATCCCGCTGTTCGTCCTCCATCGCTTCCCAATCGCTGCGCCGCCCCTGGCCTTTGGCAGTTAGCCCGGTGAAACGCACGGCCACATCCACGCCGGGAAAATAGTAGTCGAGTTTGAGCCGCCGCCGGGTGGCCGGGTTGATCAGCCATTCCGGGCTGACATTGGGCTGCATCTCCTGGCCGTCAAAGCTGCGGGCCAGAATTTCGCGCCAGGCGTTTGTATGAAGATAGGCAGTGGACATACAAAAAAAACTCCTGAAATGTCGGGGAATGTCTCTCTTTACGTAACTGCTCACCCCCACCCAGCCTCCCCCACTGTGGGGGAGGAGTCGATCCACTTCCCTCCCTGGAATGGGGAGGGGTAGGGTGGGGTGGCTAAACAGGTACCTCTTTACTCCGTACCAGCGAGGAACTAACCCACAAGCGTTAGTCGGTCGGCCAACCATCTGAAACGTGAGGTGCCGTCACGTACTCTCACGTTTCACGTCTTCACGTTTCACATTTCCGCACGCAAATCGTGGCTTCGCCACCTTATGTTCTTTTATTGTAGCACATTTGTTCCCTGGCGAGGAAATAGCGCCTTCTCGCCATTGCGGGAGAGTCTGCTCCATCCCTGCCCCGTTTCGGCCAGGTCCCGGGCCAGGAGGCTGGGCAAAAGTGTATGCCCAAAGCGACGCAGCAGACGCCCGTGCCACAGGCCCACATAACCGCTGCGAGTATCGGCCTGGCTCCAGCGAAAGCCATAGCGCACAAAGCCCGCCAGCTCCCAAAGCCAGAGTACCAGCACCGCCATCCACCCCGGCAGCCAGAAGCCCACAAAGACGAAAGCCGCATAGTGGCGGGCCGGGTTGCGGTCGTCCACCAGGCTGCGCTTGAAGCCGTCGGTGCCCCAGCGCGTAGGCGGATTTCCCTCCATCTGGCGCAGAAAACGCCAGGGGTTCCAGGCATCCTGTACGCGAATGTAGGCCATCTGCTCCCCAAAGGCCAGGACAAAGCGCCGGGTGCCGTCTGGGGTCAGGGGAAAATGGGACGCCAGTCGGCTGGTAGCGGCGATAAATCCGGGGAGACCGGCAGTGGGTAATTGAGTCATTTGTTGGAACTTTCTGGGCGAGATGTGAAACGTGAAACGTGCGATCAACCGGGTGATCTCACGTTTCACGTTTCATTTTTCTTCGGGTCAACTGTGGCTGACGGCTCTGTCACTCTCTGCCAATCTAGTGTCGGAAGTGGCGCGTGCCCGTCAGCGCCATCACCAGCCCCAGCCGGTCCACCGTCTCGATCACCTGCTCGTCCCGGATGGAGCCGCCGGGCTGGACCAGGGCGGCGATGCCGTAGTTGGCCGCGGCTTCGATACCGTCCGGGAAGGGGAAGAAGGCGTCGGATGCCATCACCGCGCCCCGTGCCCGCTCGCCGGCTTTGTGACCGGCCAGCATCACCGAATCCACCCGGCTCATCTGCCCCGCGCCCACGCCGACGGTAGCCCGGTTTTGGACATAGACAATCGCATTACTTTTGACGTGGCGGCAGGCGCGCCAGGCAAAGGCCAGGTCGGCCAGTTGTTCGGCGGTCGGCTGTGCCCGGCTGACAATCTGCCAGTTGGCCGGGTCCAAATCATCCTGGCTGCGGTCCAGTTCCTGCACCAGCACGCCGCCGTAGACGCTGCGCAGGCTGAGTGTGCGCCCTGTCCCGCCCGTGGCCCGCAGGATACGCAGATTCTTCTTGCGCATCAGCAATTCCAGCGCGTCTTCGTCGTAGGCCGGCGCGGCCACAATCTCTACGAAAAGATCGCCCAATCGTTGCGCCGTCGCCAAGTCCAGGCTGCGGTTGACGGAGATGATACTGCCAAAGGCGCTCACCGGGTCCGAAGCCAACGCTTTGTCATAGGCCTCGGCCAGGGAATCCGCCGAGGCCAGACCGCAGGGATTGCTGTGTTTGATGATAGCGACGGTCGGTTCGACAAAATCCTGGGCGGCCAGCCAACTACCGTCCAGGTCGAGCCAATTGTTGTAGCTCATCTCCTTGCCGTGGAGCTGCTCGAAGGCGGGCGCATCCCCGGCGTAGGCGTAGTAGCCCCCCTTCTGGTGGGGGTTCTCGCCGTAGCGCATCACCTGCACCTGCTCCAACTGCACGCCCAAGTGGGTGGGCAGGCTGGTCGGCTCTTCCACCCGCTCGGTCAGCCAGGCGGAGATGGCGGTGTCGTATTCGGCTGTGTGGCGAAAGGCTTTCAGGGCCAGGCCCCGGCGCTGCTCCCCATCCAGCGTACCCGCAGCTACGGCTTCGGCCACCCCGTCGTAGTCCGCCGGGTCGGCGACGACAGTCACACTTTCAAAGTTTTTGGCCCCGGCCCGCAGCAGCGTCACCCCGCCGATGTCGATCTGCTCGATGGCGTCGGCTTCGGTCACATCCGGGTCAGCGACGGTCTGTTGAAAGGGGTAGAGATTGCAGACCACAAAGTCGATGGGGGCCAGGCCGTGGGCCGCCAGCTCGGCCAGATGCTCGTCTGTGCGCCGGGCCAGAATGCCGCCGTGGACCGCTGGGTGCAGGGTCTTCACCCGCCCGCCCAGGATTTCGGGGAAGCCGGTCAGCTCCTCCACTTGGGTTACAGCCAGTCCAGCGTCGGCCAGGGCCCGGGCTGTGCCACCGCTGGCGATCAACTGCACGCCCGCGGCGTCCAGGCGGCGGGCAAAGTCCACAAGACCGGTTTTGTCATAGACGGAAAAGAGGGCACGGGGCATGGGAAATTCTCCTTTGGTGGGTGGAAAACAAAAAAGGGTAGCCAGACAGAATTCTGTCCAACTACCCCAGCCCAGGCGTACGGCTATGGATGCAAAATTGTGGCGATGGCCCCTTCTCCTGTGTGGTGTCTCTCCACACGCACTGGCCTGGGCCAATGCACGTCCGCCGGTCAAAGGGATCGCCTTCGGTTGTGGAAGGTATGATAGCACGGGGCGGGGGGAGGATCAAATTGGGGACTGGGGATTGGGGACTGGGGATTGGAGACTGGAAGCGACGCCCTAATCCCCAATCCCCAGTCCCCAATCCCCCTATTTCTTCGCCGCGTAGCTCTGTCCCCCAAAGATCGCCCGCAACTCCGCGGCGGAGGTGGCTTTTTGCAGACGGCCCATTCGTTCGCTCTCCTCGTCCCGCAGCGCCCGCACATTTGTCAGCACTGCCTCCAGCTTGTCCGCGGGGAATTTGACCGCGCCGTTCTCGTCCATATGAATAATCTCGCCGGGGGCCACATCCATCCCCGCCACGTGAACGGGCACATTCACCGCCTGCACCGCCTGGGCGCCGTGGCCGGGGGTGATGCCGCTGAGCATATACTGGAAGTTCATCGGACGCACTTCGTCGATATCCCGGCTGGGGCCGTTAGAAATCAGCCCGACGCAGCCAATCGCCTTCATAGCGGAAACCATATTTCCGCCCGCCAGCCCCACTTTGCCCGCAATCTCCGGCGGGAACTTTTGCTGCAAGACAAGAATCGTCGGTTTGGGCATGGCGTCCAGCGCGTCCAGCACATCCATAAAAGTCAGCCGTTTGAAGTTGGGATCGGGCAGGCTGTAGACGCAGGTGACGGCGTAGCCCACCAGGGGGCCAAGCTCCGGGTACATCGGGCGAATGGTCTGGTCGGTGTACCAGTTTTCGGTCCAGGGGTTGTAGAGGCCCAGGCAGAGTTTGCTTTCGGGGTAGGTGGCGACGACATTTGTAATGGAGGGTGTGTCAAACTGGCGCAGTTCTTCCAGCATGTCTTGGGGTTTCATTGGGAATCTTCCTTGTGGGTGGATGGGAAGGATAGGGAAAGCGAAAACACTCTCCTGCCATTGTACGCCGAGGGGAGATCGGCGTCAAACAGGCGGATTTTCGGGGTGTATGCCAGAGATGGGGGCAATCGATTCCGGGAATCGACCAGGCGATCTCCGGCGTGGACAAATGGTTTGGTCGATTTCCGGAATCAGCTACCCGAACCTCTAATCTGGGACGCACCCATTTTCGGCACTGAAAAGTTGGCATTCGCGCCACAAAATCGGTATACTGACCTTCCGATCGACAAGTCTATCCCCGGTGAGAATTTGCTATCCCGGTTGTGCGCGCCCCGATGCGAACTTCTCCGCCCATCTTTGGAAGGAACGTCTAATGAACAACGGACTCTACGTACCTGAACGGGTAATGGCGATCTTTGCCCACCCGGACGACATCGAATTTGGCTGCGCGGGGACAGTTGCCCGCTGGGTACAGGCAGGGGCCGAGGCGGTCTACGTCCTCCTCACCAGCGGGGATGTGGGCATTGCCGATCTGAGCCTGAGCCGGGCCGAGGCTGCGGCCATTCGCGAGGCGGAGCAGAGCGCTGCCGCGGAGGTGGTGGGCGTGCAGGAGGTGGTCTATCTGCGGGAGCCGGACGGGACCCTCGTGAACACCATGGAACTGCGCAAGAAGCTGGTGCGGGAGATTCGCCGCTTCCGTCCGGAGGTGCTCATCTGCGGCGACCCCACGGCCTGGTTTATCGGGGATACGTACATCAACCATCCGGATCACCGGGCCGCGGCCAGCGCCGCGCTGGAGGCCGTCTTCCCCGCCGCCGGCCAGCCCCACCTTTTTGAAGAGCTGGCGGAAGAGGGGCTGTCTGCCCACAAAGTACGCAAAGTCTATATCAATGAATTTGGTGGGGGCGACACTTTTGTCAATATCAGCGATGTGATGGATCTAAAAGTGGCGGCCCTGCACAAGCACGCAAGCCAGTTCAAGAATTTTGACCCGGAGACGATGATCCGGGAGTGGTCGGCTAACGCGGCCAAAGGCAAAGAGATGGCCTACGCCGAGAGCTTCCGGGTGATTACCCTGGAGAGCGACGAGGATTGGGCGAAGCGGAACGGAAAGAACGGGGAGGCGGATTGAAAGGGCGCGTCAGCCTTTGAACTCCGCCAGCACTTGGGTGGCCACGGTTTTCAGATCGAGAGAGCGTCCCCGCTCTCTGGCCTGGGCAATTTCGTCTGCGGGCAGATGGGCGATCCGTTCCAGCAGGGGGCGGCGCACCACCTCTGCGTGCCAGCGGTCATTGGCCATTTGCGGATTGCTCATCGCCAGCGCATCCAATTCCACCGCACGCAGGAGGTCCCCGTCATAAGTTTGGACAAGCCCGGCAGTCGTGACACATATCCACAGGGGCGTGAGTGATCCACTGCGCAGGCCAACCTCCAGTGCCCGGATGATGTGGCTGCGGGCTTCCTCGGCCCGGCCCAAATCGGAGGCGGCGATGGCGAGGGCAGTGTACGCGATACCGGGCACACGGCTGCCTCCGGATGCGGCAAAGACCGCCGCTGATGCCTGGGCAAGCCGATAGGCATCCTCCACTCTGCCCTGCGCCTGGGCAACCCGGCTTAGGAATAGAAGGATGCTTCCCTCCATCTCCTTCTGCTCCATTTCGCGGGCGGCTGCCAACATTGCCTGCCCCAAATCCTCGGCCGCGACATACTTGGCCTGTTGGGTCAGAAACAACACTTCCAGCATTCCCGTCTCCAAACTTCTGTATCTGTCGCCCAATTCGTCGAAGGCCCGGCGGCAACGGGTATGAACTTCCTCGGCGGCTGCAAAATCGCCCCGCCACTGCGCGATTCCGCCCAGGTCCCGCTCTGCCTGCACCAGACTCGCCCGGTTGCCGATGCCCTGGGTCAGGGCGCAGCCTTCGCGTACGTAGTCCTCTGCCTGTCGCCACTGGCCGATGCTGCTTATATTGAAACCCAGATTGCGCAGTTTGTCGGCGGTTTCCCGGACGCCCCCTAAACGGCGGCTGATGGCGAGACTCTCCTCCAGAAGGGGTATCGTCACGATTTTGTCGCCTGTTTTGGACGATATTTCACCCATCGTAAAGAGCACGGCGGCCATCGCCGGATCGTCGTCCACAGCTTCGTAGAGGGCGAGACTGCGGTGCGCCACTGCCATCGCTGCCGTTTTGTCTGTGTTGATCAGCAGTTCTGCCCGTTCACTCAGCAAATGTGCCTGCAAGGCGCGGATGTCCGCGCCCGAAGTTGGCAGTTGTTCCAGCAGACTTTCGGCGCTGTTCAGCAGTTGGGCGCAGCGGGACGGGCGGCCCAGCAACCGTTCAAAGCGGGCCTGCGGCACAAGCAGTTGAATGTGCGCCGCCTGGCCTGTGGCTGTGTTGTCCCCGGCCAAGCCGGCCAGCCCGGAGCGGAAAAGCTCGACCGCCTCGTGATAGAGTCCGTACCATTCGCAATAGTAGGCCAGCGCCCTGGCAGCCCCGGCCAGTAGCTCTGCCTCTCCCCACTCCCCGGCCCGCAGCCAGGCCAGGCGCACATTCTCCCAGGCCGCCTGCAGCTCTGCCATCACAACCAACTGGCGGGTGCGGTAGAGTTCCGGCGTCTGCTCCCGCAGCCAGCCCAGATAGTAGGCCGCGTGACGTTGCTGGGTTGCCTCCTCTTCCCCCGCCATCCCCCGCAACTTCTCGGCCCCGTACTGGCGCAGGAGTTCGTGCAGTACAAAGCGCTCATCCAGCGTGCGGGTGAGGAGGGACTTCTGCGCCAGCCCCATCAGCGTGCGCAGAGAAGTCTGGGCCACCTCCTGCGCAGCCTGTAGCTGGAATTCCCCCAGAAAAACCGAGAGCCGGGCAAAGACCGCCTGCTCCGCCGCCGAGAGCCGCGCCCAGGAGTGGTCAAAGACGGCGCGCAGACTGCGCTGGCGTTCGGGCAAGTCCCGCAGGTCCGCTTCCAGAAAGTCCAGACTCGTGGCTATCTGCCGGGCAATCTCAGCGGGGGAGAGCACTTCGGCCCAGGTGGCGGCCAGCAGCAGGGCCAGGGGCATCCCCTGCACCAGACGGCAGATGTGGGCGATGTGGGCGGATTCCTGCGGGCCGGGTGTGTAGCCGGGGCGCACCAGCCCCACCCCGTGCAGGAAAAGCTGGGCGGCCTGGGAAGCGCCGTCGTCGCCGGCGGCGCGGAAGTCGATGCCGTCCAGCCCGTAGACACTCTCCCCGCTCAGACGCAGCCGCTCTCGCGAGGTCGCCAGCACTTTGACCCCCGGCGCAGTCCCCAGCATTTCGCTCACCAGCCCGATGCCCTCCAGCAGATGCTCGCAGTTGTCCAGTAGCAGAAGCATCCGCTTGCGGGCCAGATAGTCCAGCAGTTGCCGCTTGGGTGGCCGGCTGTCCCGCTGGAAGGGAAAGTCCACGGCCTCGGCGATGGCAGTCACCATCTCTTCGCTCTGTTGCAGGGGGGCCAGAGCCACCCAGAAGACGCCGTCGGCAAAGGCTTCCTGCAAAGCCGTCCCTACGGCCAGGGCCAGACGGCTCTTGCCCATCCCGCCGGGGCCGGTCACAGTCACCAGCCGCACATCCGGTCGGGCCAGCAGATCGACGAGTTCCCGCTCCTCCTCGGCCCGGCCAAAGAGGGGCGTCAGGGAAACGGGCAGGTTTTGGCGTTGGACCGGCGGCAGATCGGGCTGGGCCGCCGCGGGCGGTGGGGCCGGAGCGGGGGCTGGGCCGGACTCCACATAGCCGTAGCCGGCCGCGGCCAGCAACTCGGAAAGCTGGGCGGTCAATCCCAGCACATCCGCCAGCCGCACGACCATCTCCGGGTCCGCGGGACGCCCGCTCTGGTTCAGCCAGCGGCTGACAGTGCTGGCATTGACGCCCAGGCGCTGGGCCAGCCAGGCCGGGGAACGGTCCAGACGGGTCAGGGCCTGATTGAGAGTTTCAGCAAATTCAGGCAGATAGGCCATGCAACAGTTCCTTGCGCGGCTTGCAACGGCCCTGCGCCCCACCTGCAAGGGGCAGGGTGTTCAATAGAGTCACATCGACCGGTAGAGAGCAGAAGAGATGAAACAGAATACTACGTCGGTCACCGTCAACTGTCAAACGATTATCAACACCCAAGGAGCCTACTGATGCAAAACCCAATGGACGTTACCCATCTGGCCATGGCCATCGAGTCCGACCGCCGTCTGGCGCAACGCAAGCCCACCGCCTGGACAGAAGCCTCCGCCACCCTCTTCCGAGCGCCCTGGGCCGATTTCTCCCTGCGGGAATTGTGGAATCGCATTCGGGCAGATGCAAGAACGATTTCGCCCTCCCGCAAAGAAGAGCGGGAACTGCGGGAGGCCTCGCAGAAGGTGTGAGTTCGCAGCAAGAAAAGAGAAAGAGCGGAGGCAATCCGACTGCCTCCGCTCTTTCTTTCTGTGCCGGAAATGTTCCCCGGTCCTTTCATCCCTCAGCGTGCTGCTCGATTTCGTCCAGAATCTCCTGGGCTGTGCTCAGCAGCATGCGCGCCTCGCCACGTCGCTGAATTGCGGCGATGACATCGGATGGAATATCAGCTACAGCAGTTTGATAATTACTAATGACATTGTCAAATATTTCCTGTCCGAATTTGAAAGAAATCACACAAAAATAGAATTCCAAAGCCCGTTCCAACTCTCCCCCATCGGCCAGCAGAATTGCCCAGAGATTGATACCCGTCACCAGAGGCCATTGGGATCGAACTTCCAACCCCAAACGCAGCGCTTCGGCAAGATACTTTGTCGCCCCTGCCGAGTTATCCAAACCCCGTTCAGCGTACCCCAAATAACAGGTAGAGATCGCCAAGGCAGGGATGACTCCCGCGGTCCGACACGCTTCGGTGCTGCGTCTGAACATCTGAGATGCGCTGTCATAGATTTTGTTGGCAAGTTGGATCATTCCCAGGTGGGTATAGGCTCGCGCTGCCAGCGCCAGGTTGCCGCTATGTTCAGCAGCTCTCAACACCTGCTGATTGATAAGCCACGCCTCAGAATCCTCGCGTCGAACCATCTTTACAAAACCGAGCTGGCATTGCGCTGCGATAATCCCACTCTCAATATTTAGCTGCTTATAGAGGGCCAGGCTCTCTTCCAACGACTGTTGAGCTTCGTCTGAAAAGGGATGTACTGAAGCACTCAACTGTATCAGCCCCTCGGCTATACCCAGCGGATAGTTGTGCTGGCGGCTAATGGAGATAGCGCGACGGGCCGCTTGAGCAGCTTCATTGTTATGATTTCCGTTTTGACCCATCTCACCGACATTTTCGAGATTGCGCAGGACATAACTCAATTCACTCAATGTGCGAGCCACGGACAGGTGATCGGCCAACGCTTCGTAGAGAGATACAGCCTTTGTATAGCGTTGTCTGGCTGCGGACCCATCTCCTGCGTCTCTGGCCAGGCGGGCGAGTCCTAAAACGAGGGCTGCCTGCTCTCGCCGCACGTCTACCCCCATCTGAATAAATTGTGACAGGAGAGATGCGCTTTCCTGCAGAAGGTGTTGGGCCTCGGCCTGATCCCCTAATATACGGCTAAAGGCTGCTTGCCAAATCAGTGCATTAACTTCGACGCGTCCCTCCCCAACAGACCGAGCCATACGCACGGCAGTCTGGCCGGCAGCTACCCCCTCCGCATAGCGTCCCTGCCATTCGTAGAAACGGCACAAATCCTCCAACGCGGAGCCGATGAGCATTGCTTCTCTACTCCCGGCAGCCCAGTCCCATCCGGCCCGAATATTGTCCAGATCAGCGAACACATTGTCCTGTCGGCCCTGCAACTGGCGACCCGACAGGTCGTCCATCTGTCGGTGCAGCAGCGCCAGGTAATAGCGAGCGTGGCGTTGGTGCAGAGTTGGAGATGCCGGGTCCAGCGTTAGTTTCTCGGTAGCGTATTGACGGACAAGTTCGTGGAGTTCATAGCGGCCCGCCTCTGTCCGCTGGATCAGGGATTTGTTGAGCAGAGCAGTCAGAAGAGGCAGGCCGGCCCCGACCACTTCCTCGGCAGCCTGTCGGGTGAAGCCACCCCGAAAAACAGCCATCTGCCCGAAGACGCTCCGTTCGTTGTCTGTGAGCAGCCGCCACGAATGGTCAAAGACGGCGCGCAGGCTGCGCTGGCGTTCGGGCAGATCGCGCAGATCGTTAGACAGAAAGTCCAGGCTCCGTTCGATTTCGTCGGTGATCTCTGGCAGAGGGAGCATTTCTACCCAGGAGGCCGCCAGCAAAATTCCCAGGGGTGTGCCGTCCACTACTCGACAGATGCGTACCACATAGGCCAGTTCCTCCGATTGAAGCGAAAAATCCGGCTGGGCAAAGCGGGCGCTCTGCGCAAAGAGCTGGACGGCGCTGTATCCTTCGGCGTCGGGCAGGGTCTCTCCGTCGGGAAAGTCCATCCCGTCCAACTGATAAACGGTCTCACCGCTCAGGCGCAGACGTTCCCGGGAGGTTGTCACGATTTTGACCCGGGGCGCTGCCTGCAAAATGTCGGTGATGAGCCGCGTGCCGTCGATCAGGTGCTCAAAATTGTCCAGCACCAGCAGCAGTGCCTTTTCCCGCAGATAGTCGAATAGCTGTTGTTGAGGTGTGCGGGCATCTGTTAAGAAGGAAAAGCCCGCGGCAGAGGCTATAGCCGGTAATAAATCATCCACCGCTTGCAAGGGGGCCAGAGCCACAAAACAGACGCCGTCCGGGTATTTCGTCATCTCCCGGCGCGCACACTCAACAGCCAGGCGGGTCTTGCCCATTCCCCCCGGCCCGATGACAGAGAACAGACGCAGTTTCGGATCGGCGAGCAGACGGGTCAACTCGGCCAGTTCCCGTTCCCGGCCCAGGAAGGGTGTGACCGCGGCTGGTAGATTGGTGAGGCTCGCAGGTGATGAACTGCGGAGAACTACCGGCGGGGTCGTGGCGGTCACGGATGCAGCATTCGCACTCTCCTGTTCAGCCATCTCCACATAGCCGTAACCGGCAGCCGCGAGCAGTTCCTGCACCTGACCAGTCAAGCCCAGGACGTCAGCCACACGCACGACGATCTCCGGATCACCGGGTCGCGCGCCCTGATTCAGCCAGCGGCTGATTGTACTGGGGTTGACGTCGATGCGCTGAGCCAGCCAGGAAGGCGAACGATCCAGTCGGGCCAGCGCCCGGTTGATCAGGTCAGCAAACTTGGGGACGTATGCCATGCAAAATTCCTTTGCGTGGGCGCAAAAAGCCTGTGACCCCACTGCAAAACGGGGAATGTTCAATGGGAGCAGAATAACCGGCAGCAGAATATTGTTGAGATATCCAATCCTAAGCCGATTCGCACCTGCTGTCAAGAAGCATTCAAATTTCCCATAAGGCTTGTCGGTGCTATCAGTAGGGGCGCACACTGAGATGTGCCCGCCGTTGCAGTGACGGACAAGGGATTACACAGGAGGATAAGATAATGGCGATCAATCCGCGACTTGACTGGCAGGTGTTATTGGATGAAAACGAATGGGATACCGGCGAGGAGATGGCTCAGCGCGAGGTGCAAAGTTCATCTGCTACTGTGGGCACCCGCAGTAGCTACAGACTCTGGATCGCGGGGCTGCTTCTCGGTCTTCTAGCGGCGGGGGTAGGGCTACGACTGTGGATGCAAGCCCAGATTGGGCTAGCCGCAGTGGAGACGGGGTTAAGCCATTCCCTGGTAGCGGAGCATCGCGCAGCAGACGAGAGTGACGGATTCCTGGCAACGGCTCTGTTGGATCCAGAGGCTGAGTTGAGTTGGCGTATCTGGCTGTTAGGAGAGCAAAGGCAGCCCTGGGAACGGACGCTGGAAGTGGAGATCGTGGATTTTGTTCTGGTTGGCGACCGAGCTATGGCCCAGGTGCGGCTAACTGATCCAGAAAGCGGCGCAGTCTACCGAGAGAATCGTTTCTATCGAGAAACTCCACATGGCTGGCTGCGCAGCCAGCCAGCGGTCGAATTGTGGGGTGAAACGCGTAGCCTGGAGAGCGACTATTTCGTCTTCACCTACCGGCAGCTGGATGACCCTGCAGTGGTTGAGGCCGCGTCTCTGCTGGACAGAGCATATGTGCATTTGCACGCTGGATTGGGACAGACACTACCAGTTGCCGCCAGACCAGAAGAGAAGGTGACTATCCGTGTGGTCATGAGCGGCGGTTCGAACACCCCCTGGTACACGACGGGCGAACCTCTGACAGTGAACTCGCCCCAGCTAATGCGCCTGCCAGAAGGGGTAACTGATGGTCAAGCCCTCGCCGAAGCCGTGACCCTTGCTCTGCATCGGGAAGTTGAAGTCCGCTCTGAGAGGCAAAGCTACCAGCCTGCGCTGGAGTTCTTGGGCGGCGCAACTTTTCCAATGGGGACACAGGCGCGGAGGTGGATAGGCAGCCCAACGGCTGACAGTCACAGCGCCGTCAGAGCGGCGGCGATTGTGCCAAGCGAAGAGGCTGTGCCCGTCACGCGCCTGACCACCGCCTATCCACATGCACCGCTGGAATACTGGGAAGAAAAGTTCTTTGTCGAGGAAGTCTTGGGCCAGGAATACACCCGAACTCCTCGGCAGTTTTGGGAGGACAAGTTTTTCGAGCAAGAAGTGGGGGAACAGTAGGGCGGGTAAAGGAGAACCGGGTCTGTATTACCTTTTTCGACTTGTCGATGAATTGATTCCTCCCCTCCTGCGCCACCCGATGCGTCCGCATTCGCAGCTTTTCGTCGTAGAGCGCCTGCCCCGTCGTCAGGTCGAACTCTCACTGATGCCAGGGACATTTGAGAATCTGCCCCTCCCGCGCGTACTCCCGCTGATAGACACCGGACGATATGACCAGCGGCCGGGTGCGCCCCGCACAGAGGGGACCGGCCCGGTGGGGGCAGTAATTGAAGATGGCGTAGAGCGTCCCCTCCACATTGAAGACGCCGATCTCGTGGCCGTTGACCGTCACAATTTTGCGCGTGCCGGAAGGGAAATCAGAGATGGGCGCGACGACGAAACGAGTGGTCTGCATTCGTAAAATCCCTTTGCGATTTCGTGCTGGGTATTACGTTGTGTATTTCGTATTGCGTAGGCCGGGCCATTGGCGGTACAGATGGCTAAAGAGAGTAGTGACGAACGCTTTGTCCCAACGATTCATCAGCCAGAAAACCAGCCAATACCGAACGCTTACGAAATACGCAATACGTCTATATTCCGTACAATTCCCGCACATTCTCCACCATCACCTTCTGGCGCAGCCCCGCGTCGTGACCGGCCAGGAATGTGCTCGGCTCGTCCCAGTCCCAGTGGGGATAGTCGCTGGCAAAGACCATCACTTCGTCCGCGTGCATCCACTCCAGAAAGATGTCCAAATCCTTCTTGCTGGGGGTGTTGGGCAGGGGCTGGGAGCCGAAACGCACATTGCTGCGCACATACTCGCTGGGTAGACGTCCAGATGCTTTTCGATGCAGACCGGTGGCTGGGTAGCTGGATTGACTTCTGTGTCTGTCCACAGGTCCGTGCGCGCCCCGTTGCCGGGCATATTGGCATAGCCGATCCCCGGCATTATCGGGCTGAAATCTTTGATGTATTCCACATAATGGCGGGGCAGATAGGGAAAGAGGGTCTCCGGCTTGGCGTACTGGTGATGCACGTCGCAGTCGATAATGCCGGTGGGCCGGGTAGCAGCGCCGGCGGCGGGCGCAGCAATCGTTGTGGCAGACACGGGTTTCCTCAGGATGGCTTTGTCAAAGCCACCCTATGCGCGTAGAATCCCAACAGTATGTGAGTGTTCCGTACAAGACAGCGTGGGTTGCCAAAGATGACACTGGAAGGAATTTTACGAGATATTCACGCGATGCGAGAAGATTTACTTGTCTTCGAGCGTACGTATGGCGTGCCTTCGGAGGTCTTTTACGCGGCGTATCAGCAGGGGGAAGAAGCAGCGGAACAGGCTTGGGTATTGGATTGGAGCGAGTGGGCGGCTACCTACAAAATTTTCCAGGACCGGTTGGACTATCTGCATATGCAGCGCGTCAAGCAGGAGACTCAAAACTATTTCACCCTGGCCGAGGTGAAGGCCCAATTGGAATTGTCGTAGCTCGCTCAGGCCAGCAGCGTATACCCCCCGTCGATCTCAATTGTCTGGCCCACAATCATGGACGCCCCGTCGCTGCACAGCCAGGCAGCCAGCTCCCCCACATCCTCTGGCGTGACCAGCCGGCCAGCCGGTGTCTTCGCCTGGGCATTGCCGATAATCTCCTCTTTGCTGGGGAAAAAGTCCAGGGCTTCGGTCAGCACCACACCGGGGCTGATGCAGTTGGCGATGATCCCGGCAGGAGCCAGCTCCACAGCCAGATAGCGGGTGACGGCTTCGATGGCCGCTTTGCTCACCCCCACCGCGCTATATTCGGCCAGAACCCGACGACTGCCGATGCTCGTTATGCTGAGGATGCGTCCCCAGCCTTTGGCCCGCATATAGGGTGCGGCTGCCTGGCTGCCGATCAGAATGCTGCGCGCGTTCACATCCAGCGACCAGGCCCAGTGTTTCGGCGAGATATCCAGCACCGGTTTCAGTACCCCGCTGGCCGCGTTGCCCACAAAAATATCCACACCGCCAAAGTGCTGGGCGGCTGTTTCTACCAGCCGTCGGACATCCTTCTCGGCGGCCATATTGGCTTTGATCACCAGAGCTTGGCTGCCTAATGCTTCGATCTCGGCCGCGGTCTCCTCGGCTGCCTGCCGGTGGCGGGCATAGTTGACGGCAATGGCGCAGCCCCGCTGGGCCAGGGCCAGGGCGATGCCTCGGCCAATACCCCGCCCGCCGCCTGTGATGACGGCGCATTTCCCGCTCAGATAGTTTTGGTTCACAGGGATTCCTTTTGTGATGGGAACGAAGGCGAAATTCTGCAGTGACCTCTAATTGACTTTACCGCGTATTTTTCTCTTTGTCCACCCCTTTTCTGAAAGAGCCAAACTCACGGCGGTCGGTCTTGGTGCGTTGAAAGGCACTTTTCGTAGCAGGTGTCGGCTTCAACCGATGGCTGCATCCCGGAGGATCACCCGCTGGTTATTCTGGAAACGATGAAGATGGAGAACGAAATCTGCTCCTTGCGCGCCGGCGTGGAGCGCTCGGTGGATGTGTCCGCGGGCCAGCGGGTGGAGCTGGGCGCGGCGTTGTTGGTGTTGGGGTAGCATCTATTTGGCAAAGGGGGAAAGCGATGAGTGATGTAAAACGCTACATTCAACAGCGGGTTGAGTGGGACACTGAATTTGCCAAAAACTACGACACTGGTTACGCTGTTCTGAAAATAGAACACGGATGGACACGGAAAGAACGGATTCACACGGAT
>JAHDWH010000407.1 GCA_023384455.1 Caldilineaceae bacterium
CGCGGCCTATGGGCAATTGGGGCGCTAAGGACTCGTCCATCCGGTGCGTCGCACTGTCCACGAAATGACTCTAGTCCGCAACCTCATCTGGACAGTGCGACGCACCAAAACGGGAACTTCGAACCAAAATAAAAAATGGGCGGGCTGTGCTTTGACAGCCCGCCCACTTTTACACAAAAGACCTGCCTACTTGCCGCTGTTCACGGCCGGGAGGAAGAGGCGCAAGGGAGGCAGATCGAGCTCTTCCTCCGCATCCTCCGCAGCAACCGACCTGCCAGTCGCAGGCTTATTGATCTTGGCAGATTTGCCGTCAGCCCCGATGGATGCGGCGCTGTGAGAAACGCCAGAATGGGTGATAGCTGATACCGTAAATGTAATACTTCCATAGCTGGCGTTGACATTCTGGCTGACGGAGCAACGGCCCGCCCCATCTGTTGCACAGGAGAGGCTCCCTGTACCGCCGCTGGTCTGCCAACCCAGGGTGGCTGTTGCCCCAACCACCGGGGCAGGCAGATCGTTCTGAACCTGAATGGTCACAAGTGCATTCCAGTTGCACTTTCTGTTGGTGCATTTAGCACTTCCGTCCAGACTGGTTACAGAGAGAGACGAGGCCACAGGGGATGAAACCGTTGCAACGTCTTCCACCCAGCGGGTTGCACTCACAGAAACATCCAGACCACCGCTCCAGGTGGGCAGACCGCCCGCCCAGTTCAGACCGCCAGACCAGGTGGGCAGGCCGCCACTCCACGTGGGTAGACCACCGCTCCACGTAGGCAGACCGCCCGCAAAGATCATCCCGCCGGACCAGGTAGGCAAGCCACCGCTCCAGGTGGGCAGACCGCCAGACCAGGTGGGCAAGCCACCGCTCCAGGTGGGCAGACCGCCAGACCAGGTGGGTAGACCCGCAGCGTGAGAATAGCCACCAGCCCAGATTCCTGGATTGCCGCTACCCCAGACCCCAAAGCTGCCAGACCAGGTGGGCAGACGGCTGTTCAGCGTCTCCTGAGAGAGCCACTGGTTGGACTGGGCATCAGCACTGCCAAAGCCGTAGACTTTGCCATCCGCTGCTGTGGCGTAGTAGAGAGTCGAAGCACCGTCATCGCTTACCTGTCGGCGAATGGGGCCTGCGTAGTGATAGGCCAGATCGGATTTTTTCTTGTAGCCGCGGGAGAGGTCTCTCTGGATGTCCATCCCCGCATTGGCAACCCCATCGACAGGGAAATTTCCAAAGACCGCATCGGGTGCCCAGATGCGCCCCGCGCCCTGCTGGAGCAGATTGTAGGCGATGTCATCCTGATCCACCGCGGGCTTGGCCGAATAGGCCAGGCGGAACTTCACCTGATCCGGGGTCAGAGACGGATTGGCTTCCAGCATCAACGCCACCACACCGGAGGCAACAGCCGTGGCCATACTCGTTCCGCTCATACGGAAGAGTTCCTGGGTGATGGAAAAATCCGGGTGCAGCAATGCCAGGGCTGCCGTGTTTGCCGTATCCAGGGCAGAGTTATACATAAAGGAGACGATATTCGAACCGGGTGCCAGCACGTCGGGCTTGACAAAGCCGTCCAATGAGGGGCCTGTGGAGGACCAGGTGGGCAGAATATCATCCGACCAGTCACCGGGCGTGCGGTTTGTGTTGAGTCCCCCGACAGTAATGATGTAGGGATCATTGCCAGGAACTGTAATGGTTTCGCTTTTGGGGCCGGCGTTGCCGGCAGCCGCCAGGACAACAATCCCGGATGCCCAGGCCGCTTCGACGGCCCGGTTGAGCGGATCGACAAAATAGGGAACACTGGCTGTCGCGCTCAAGCTGAGGTTGATGATACGAATGTTATATTCGGTCTTCAGTTGGACAGCACTCTGAATCGCTTTAATCGTATTCTCATAGACACCTGTGCCATCAGTGCCCAGTGCCCGCAAGCTCAGGACCTGTGCGCTGGGTGCAATTCCCAAATAGACATTCGTAGCTGTATCCCGGAAAGCATTGCCAATAATGCCGGCCACATGGGTTCCGTGGCCATAGCCATCGGTTGCACCGAAATACTTTTTCAAACAGAAGCTGTCATACTGGACTGATTGGAATTGCTGCCACCCATCTTGCCAAGTACAGGTACTTGCGCCAAGCATATCGGCCTGCCCAATAAAGCGCAGCGCAGATTCTGCGCTGGACATCATCATTTTGAGCGGATCGTAAAAGACGCCCGAGTCGATGACCGCGACTGCAATTCCGTTGCCAGTGATCTTCTGGCTATGTACAACATCGGCGCCCACATCCTTTGCCACAGGCCAGCCTTTGTCAGTTTTCAGCCAATCAAAATCGTTGATCGACCCGCTGATCTCCACCCGTTGATTGGTAACAATCGAGTGGATGCCAGATATGTGGGAAAGAGTGGTCAACTGATCTGTGGGCAAAAGCGCGCCCACCGCGTCGATTAGCCAGAGGTCGCTGGTCACCTGCCCGCCAAGCTGCTTTACGGCTGCTGCGGCCTGGGCGCTGCTTGTGCCTGTGACAATTACGGATACATCTTCAGCCTGAACAGCGATGAGCGCGGGATCAACATAGGCTGCTTCTGCTGTCAATGCAGAGGAGGGCAGAAATGTTGAACAAATGAGGAGTGTGATAAGGAGTATGGCATGGAGTATTCGCATTTTCTCTTCCTTTGGTGCTAGAGAGCTTAAGTCAACGTCTGTATAAACCACTTAAAACTACGGCAATTCTCTTATGTTGCCGGGTTTCTGATTGTGATCGTAAGTATATTCCAAATGCTCGTAAGTTTCAGTGGGATAGAAGTACTATTAATTAGCAAAAAATTGCTATTTCACTGTCCTGCACAAAGAGTTTGCACAAGGCACAATGTAAGGATACACTTGGTGCCGGAAGAAAGATTGCTACTACTGGGGTGCGACGCACTCGCCAGGTCACAACCTCCCCCAGCGTGAGGGAGGAGTCGCTCCACTTCCCTCCCTGGAATGGGGAGGGGTAGGTGGCTGAACAGTTACGCAAAAATTGTGCGGTGAGAGCGTCGCACCCAAAGCCTAAGGACTCGTCAAGAAATAAGTTCCATCCGGTGCGTCGCACTGTCCACGAAATGATTCTAGTCCGCAACCTCATCTGGACAGTGCGACGCACCGGATGGACAGTTACGCAA
>JAHDWH010000408.1 GCA_023384455.1 Caldilineaceae bacterium
CCCCAGCCTACCCCTCCCCATTCCCGGGAGGGAACTGGCTCGACTCCTCCCCCACTGTGGGGGAGGTTGGGTGGGGGTGAGCAGTTACTCCTATTCCGTGTATTCTGTGTTTTCCGTAGAAATTGGACCACAGAAAACACAAAACAGACGGAAACTTTGAGTCGTTGTCTCCCTATTCGTACCTGTTCAGCCACCCCAGCCTACCCCTCCCCATTCCCGGGAGGGAACTGGCTCGACTCCTCCCCCACTGTGGGGGAGGTTGGGTGGGGGTGAGCAGTTACTCCTATTCCGTGTATTCTGTGTTTTCCGTGGTCAGAAAACAAATTCCGCCTGGATAGTTACCCTCCCTACAGGAATCCCCAATGCTTCCCTTATCCCATCTCACCGTCGTCGCCCTGGAACAGGCCATTGCCGCCCCCTTTGCCACCCGCCAGTTGGCCGATCTGGGGGCCCGGGTGATCAAAATCGAGCGCCCGGAAGTGGGGGATTTCTCCCGCCACTACGACACAGCCAGCTACGGACTATGCAGCCACTTCGTCTGGGTCAACCGCTCGAAGGAGTCGCTTGCCCTGGATGTCAAGAGCGACGAGGGCAAGGAGATTCTGGAGAAGCTGATCAGCCGGGCCGATATCTTTATCCAGAATCTGGCGCCGGGCGCGGTGGAGCGGCTGGGCTTTGCCAGCCAACGGCTGCGCGCCGCCTATCCCCGGCTGATCGTCTGCAACATCAGCGGCTATGGGCAGGACGGCCCCTATCGGGAGAAGAAAGCCTACGACCTGCTCATCCAGGCCGAGACGGGGGTGCTGTCGGTGACGGGCACAGAGGAGACCCCCTCCAAAGCGGGCATCCCCGTAGCAGACCTGGCAGGCGGGATGTACGCCTTTGCCGGAATCCAGACCGCGCTGTTGATGCGGGAACAGACCGGTCAGGGCACAGTCGTCGATGTCTCGTTGTTTGACTCACTGTGCGAATGGATGGGTTTCCCCGCCTATTACGCGCTTGGGGATGCCCGCCTGCCCCGGGCCGGGGCCAGCCACGCGGCCATCGCCCCCTACGGCCCCTTCCCCACCGGCGACGGGCGGGTGATCCTTTTCAGCATCCAGAACCAGCCGGAGTGGGAGCGCTTCTGTGGGCTGGTGATGGAGCAGCCGGCGATGGCCTTCCACCCCGACTTTGCCACCAACGCCGACCGCATCGCCAACCGGCCTTCGCTACACGAAAGAATCGAGCGTGTCTTCACCCAACTGACACTGGCCCAGGCAGTCGAACGGCTGGACACGGCCCAGATTGCCAACGGTGAGGTGCGGGATGTGACGGAGTTCTGGCAGCACCCCCAACTGACCGAACGGGGACGGGTGGCGACGGTGGAAAGCCAGGCCCACACCCCCCTGCCCGCACTACACCCCGCAGCCGAGATCCGGGGTGTCACCCCCCGCTTTGACCCGATTCCCACAGTGGGCGCACACACAGAGAAAATTCTGGCGGAGTTGAAAAATGGATAGTTCCCTCTTTTGGCGCGGAATTCTTGTGGGGCTGGCAATCGCCATCCCCATCGGCCCGATTGGTGTTCTCTGCATCCAGCGCAGCCTGGCCGACGGGGTGTGGCGCGGGATCGTGACCGGCTTCGGCTCCACCACCGCCCACGGCATCTACGCGGCCATCGCCGGTTTTGGCTTTGCCGCAATGGGCAACACCCTCACCGGCGGGCAGGTAGCCTTGCGTCTTGTGGGCAGCGGCTATCTGGCCTATCTGGCCCTGCGTATCGCCCGTTCTGAACCCATTATTCGACCAGCCAGGGGCCGGGGACGGGGGTTGCTGGCAACCTATTTTTCCAGCTTTCTGGTGGACATTACCAGCCCAGGCACAATCCTTCTCTTTGCCGCCATCTTCGCCGGGCTGGGCACAACCAGCGCCGCGGGGCGCTACGACGCCACGGCTTTTCTGGTGCTGGGGGTGCTGGTCGGTTCCGGGCTGTGGTGGGTGGTGCTGAGCAACGGCGTCAATCTGTTGCGGGGGCGGTTGACCCAACGCTGGCTGCGTTGGGTCAACCGTTTCTCGGCGCTGATTCTGCTGGGCTTTGCCCTCTTTGTGCTGGCCGGTCTGCGTTGAGAACAGCGGACGGCAGACCGCAGACCGCGGTTGATTCATTCGCCGTCCGCGGTCAGCCCAGCAGCGCCAACGCCCTGCGCCCCTCCGCGGCAAAGCCGTAGTAGGCGTTCTCCCGACCCCAGACGACCGCGGCCAGGGCGTAGAGGGTGTGGCAGACCAGCCGCTGATTTTCTTCGGCAGGGGTAAGGGCACGCCCGTAGCCCGCCTGGAATGCCTCGATCAGATCGGGCCGGTCGATCCATTCCCAGTTGGGGTAACGGGTAAAGTCGGCCATGCGCACGTCCCACTGGGCGAACTCAAAGTCGATGACCCCCGACCAGAGGCCCTCTGCCGTCACCAGCCAGTTGGCCGGGCCGTAATCCCGATGACAGGGGACGGGCTTCTCACCGGCAAAGGCGGGCAGCAGACCCCGGGCAGCCTCTGCGGTGGCGACTTCTTCCCGGCTCAAGCAGCCAGCGGCCAGCCCCCGTTTCTGCCACCCATCCAACTCTGCCGCGATAAATTCCTCGGCGCTGGTGATGGGGGGGCCTGCCGGTGTGCCGTCGTGCCGACAGGGGCCAAAGAACGGACCGTTTTCGCTCTGGTGCAGGGCGGCCAGGGCCGTGCCAGCCTGCCGCCAGACCGCCTGTTCCTGGGCCGGGGTCAGCTTCACCTCATCCAAAATCTGCCCCGGCAGGGCGGTGACCACCAGCGCCAAGGGTGCTTCGTCCCGCGCCGCCAGCAGACGGGGCGCATTCGGCCCAAAGACGCCGGCCCAGGCCCGGTAGCCGTGGACTTCGTTGTGCCAGTGGGCCGGGTCGTTGTGGGTTTTCAGGTAGCAGAGACCGGCGTCAGTGCGCAGCTGGTGTGCCCCCGTGCGCTCGCCCGGATGCTCCCGGCTGTGGTCGGCGAGTACTTCCACCGCTCCCAGCACAGCCTCACACCACTCCAGCAGATCGGTTTCGTTGTAAGTGTCCATTGATTTTCGATAGGAGCGCCGCCATCCCTCTGGGAGCGCCGCCATCCCTGGCGGCAACTGTCAGCACTGGCCGCCAGGGAT
>JAHDWH010000064.1 GCA_023384455.1 Caldilineaceae bacterium
GTCGATCCACTTCCCTCCCTGGAATGGGGAGGGGCAGGGTGGGGTGGCTGAACAGATACCACAAATTTGACTGATCCATCTGGGGACAGTGTAGAAGGAGTGTAGCCATTTGAGCATAATAAAAGCGTAACGCTTGCGTTACTGCTGGGGTAACTGCTCACCCCCACCCAACCTCCCCCACAGTGGGGGAGGAGTCGATCCGCTTCCCTCCCTGGGATGGGGAGGGGTAGGGTGGGGTGGCTCAACGGTTACTGCTGGGAGGCGTGACGGGTGATATTCAATTCGTCCATCTCGTCCTGCTCTTTTTGCTGCCAGGCGGTGACAAAACTCTGGTGATCGTATTCTTTCAGCCGTTCCAGCGTTTTGCGTTCTTTCACCGCCTGGGCCAGCTCCCCCCGGCGCTCGGTCACCACCTGTTCGGCCTGTTGCAAATCCCCGGTCAGATGGCGCAGTTGCTGATCCAGCCCAGCCAGATAGCGGTATTCCCGTTCGATGCTGCCCGTATCCAGCTGGCCGAGCAACGCACTTTTCAGCGTCTCGGTCAGGTGCAGCCGCTCGCTTTGCAGCCGCTCCCGCTGGGCGCGCAGGCTGACCACCATTTGTAGTGCCTGGGCCAGGTCCATCTGGCGTTCACTTTCGCTCCGTTTGCGATAGTCCAGAATTGTCTGAAAGCGAAAAGCAGGCGGCATTGTTTGCTCCGGGGGTAGTTGGGGGCTGGAGACTGGGGACTGGGGACTGGGGACTGGGGACTGGGGACTGGGGACTGGGGACTGGACTGGTCATTCCCACCCCCGATCCCCGATCCCTAATCCCCAATCCCTAATCCCCGATCCCCAACTCCGTGCGACCGTCAAAGATTCCTTGCAGGTGGTCGATGGCGTCGGCGTAACCGGTGGGCGCGTGGGTGTCCTGGCGCAGGAAGGCGCGGATGCGGGGCAGCAGGGCCAGGGCTGCATCGATGCGGGGATTGCTGCCGGGGACATACGCGCCGATATTCACCAGGTCTTTGGCGTCCTCGTAGACAGCCAGGGCCTCGCGCAGCAGACCGGCTGCCTGCTGGTGTCCAGGCAGGGCAATCTGGCTGATGAGTCGGCTGGCGCTGTGCAGAACGTCGATGGCCGGGTAGTGATTCTCGGCGGCCAGGGCACGGGTCAGCATCATATGGCCGTCCAGAATGCCCCGCACCGCATCGGAAATGGGTTCATTGAAATCGTCCCCCTCGACCAGAACGGTGTAAAAAGCGGTGATGGTCCCCGCCACGCCTGCGCCCGTGCGCTCCATCAAGCGGGGCAGCATTGTAAAGACGCTGGGGGGATAGGCTTTCATAGCGGGTGGCTCGCCCACAGCCAGCCCCACCTCCCGTTGGGCCATAGCAAAACGGGTCACGCTGTCCATCATAAAATTGACATCCAGCCCCATCTGGTCGCGGAAATGCTCGGCGATGGCGGTGGCAACCCACGCGCCTTTGATGCGAATGAGGGGGGGCGTATCGCTGGTGCTGACGACAATCACCGACCGGGCCAGCCCCTCCTCGCCCAGGCTCTGGTCGATAAATTCCCGCACCTCCCGTCCCCGCTCGCCGATGAGGGCAATCACATTCACATCGGCGGACGCGTTGCGGGCGATCATCCCCAGCAGGCTGCTCTTGCCCACACCGCTGCCCGCAAAGATGCCCATACGCTGCCCTTTGCCCATTGGCAGCAGACCGTCAATCGCCCGCACACCGGTGCCCATTGGCTCGGTGATGGGTTTGCGTTGCAGAGGGTGGGGTGCCCGGTTGGAGAGGGGCACCCGCTGTTCAATCCAGAGGGGTCCTTTGCCGTCGATGGGGTTGCCCAGACCGTCCAGTACCCGGCCCAGCAGCCCCGGCCCGACCGGCGCCAGAAAGAGGTTGCGGGTAGCTGTCACCCGGCTGTTCGGCTGTACCCCTTCCATTTCGCCCAGCGGCATCAGCAGTGTGTGGGATTTGCGGAAGCCGACCACTTCGGCGTCAAGCGGGCCGTTCGCGCCGTCAATCTGGCAGCGCTCTCCCAGCTTGGGCGAAATCCCTTCGGCCTCGATTGTCAAGCCGATGACCTGTACCACCCGGCCCTGTTGACGCAGGGGGCTGATCTCGGCCAGGCGGCTGTGATAGGCAGAAAGATTGATGGGGGGGAAGGGAGTATCTGCCAAGGGTTGCGGAATCACAGGGGCGCTCCGTCGGTTGGGTGCCTGGGGGATAACTGCTCACCCCCACCCAACCTCCCCCACTGTGGGGGAGGAGTCGTTCCACTTCCCTCCCTGGAATGGGGAGGGGCAGGGTGGGGTGGCTGAACAGGTACGCTGGGGGTGGGCTGGCTATCTTCGTCCTCTTCCCCGTCCAGCCGATAATCGGTCAGGGCCAGCCCATTGACAATCGATTTGAGCTGGGAGGATAGGCGGGCGTCTACCGTAGCCGGGCCGCAGGTGAGCATACAGCCGCCGGGCTGGATGGCCGGATCGCCCACTAATTTCCAGCTATGCCCCTCGTCTCCGCTCTCCACCTGATGCCAGGACTCCTCCAGATAGACCACATCGTCGGGGTGGACCCGCAAGGAGAAGGGGCCGGTGATGATCACTTCGTTGAGCGCCCGGTTGACGGTGTGGAGAATCATCTCTTTCTGCTGGCGGGCCAGGCTGCCGACAACCTTTTCCCCAATGGCCATAGCCAGGGTTGCCACCTCCATTTCCGCCAGAGAAAGCAGATAGGCCCGCTCTGTCTGGATAGCGCTGAGCAGGGACTGCACTTCTTCAATGCCTGCCACCAGCATCTGTTCGCCCGTCTCCCTGCCTTCGGCAACGCCGATGGCGTACCCTTCCTCGTAGCCTCTGGCCTGGGCTTCAGCCTGCAGGACTATCACCTCGTCCTGGGCATTACGCAGCAGGGCAGCGGCTTTGGCCTGGGCCTGGCGCAGACTTTCGGCAGCCTCGGCTACCATTGCTTCGGCCTGATGGCGCAGGCGACGGGTCAACTCGGCGTCGTCGATCTGGGCCTCGCCGCCGTCTGCCAGATAGTGGCGCAGGTGGTCGGACAGGACAATCTGACCCCCGGCCTGGTAATTGCGAATCAAGCGGCTCATACAGCTCTTTCTATGCCAGAAGTTCGACTTTTCGGAAAAAGTCGAACTTCTGACTAAATGAGTACATCTTCGGAATTGCCCCGGGAGATGACGATCTGCTCCTCCTCCTCCAGCCGGCGCACCACTTTGACGATATTCTTCTGGGCCTCTTCCACTGTGCGCAGCCGCACAGGACCCATCACCGCCAGGTCTTCCTGCATCATCTGGGCGGCCCGTTTGGATATATTGCGGAAGATAACATTGCGCACGCTGTCCGGCGCGCCGCGCAGGGCCAGGAGCAGGTCTTTCTTGTCCACTTCGCGTAGTACCAGTTCCAGACTGCGGCTGTCCAACAGGGCCAGGTCTTCGAAGATAAACATCTGGGCCTGGACCTGTTCGCTAAGCTCGGGATTCACCTCGCGCAGCTCTTGCATCAGCGTCTTTTCCGTGGCCCGATCCACCTGATTGAGCAGTTGCACCAGAAAATCGATACCGCCGATAGTCTCGCCCTGGCGCTGGCGGGGCAAAACCAGAGAAAGTTTGGATTGCAGACCTGTCTCCACAACTTTGACCACATCCGGGGAGATTCTGTCCATCATCCCAATCCGGTTGACTACTTCCGTGCGGATGGTATCGGGCAGACAACTGAAGATCCGGGCCGAAAGCATAGGCGGCAGATGGGCCAGAATGAGGGCGATTGTCTGGGGATGCTCTTCTTGCAGAAAACGAGCCAACTGGACCGGCTCCACATCGGCCAGGAAATCGAAAGGGCGCTTGGAATCCCGGTGGGTGACCCGGCTGAGAAGCTCTTCGGCCCGCTCTCGGCCCACTGCTTTGGACAACACTTCCCGGGCATATTCTATTCCGCCATAATTGAACTTGCGGTGGGTTTCCAACTCCTCCAGAAAGGTCTTGGTGAGGGAGAGCCGGGCCTCTGGCATCACCCGGTCCATTGTGGACATGGCAAAGGTGAGCCGCTCCACCAGCGGGTCTGGGATGTGGCGCATGACATTGGCGGAAAGCTGGGCGCCCAGAGCCACCAAAATAATGGCCGCATTGCGTTCGCCGTCGGTCAATGGAGCCAGCTTTGTCATTGTCAGGAGTCCTGGGGAGGACTGCCCATTGCCGGAAGATGCGCCTGGTTTCACGTATGGTCACCTGTCTGTGGAATCAATCAGAGAGAGGCACTACGCCATCTGATATTCGTCTTCTTCTTTGCGTTCGGCCCAGACCTGCAGGATGGACGCCACGGTTTCGGGTGTGTGTCGGGCTACGGCCCGCAGCCGCAGTTCAATCTCATCCGGCGCGGGCAACTTCAGGAAGTCGTCGTACTCGTTTTCGCCGGCCTCTAGCGCGGTGCCATAGGCCGAGCGGGCGCTGTGCCCCGCGCTGAGCGGCGCTGCCAGCGTCCCGGCCACGTCACCAGGCAGCGCGGGGATTTCCGGCTGGATAATATAGGGAATCATCCGCTTCTGCATATCCGCAAAGGTGCGCCGAATAAAGAAGAGAATCATCCCCAGCCCCAGAAGGACAGCGACGACAATACCGATCTGCAAGTACAGTTCCTGCTGCTGTATTTGGGCCACATAGGCCGCGGTCTTCACCTGTTCGGTGTCGTTGAAGGGAACCCGCTCCACCTGTATCAGATCGCCCCGCTCCTGGTTGATCCCCACCGCCGCGGCCACCAGCGCCCGGACTGTCTCCACCTGCTCCGCGGGCAGGGCCTCGTTCACCAGCACAGCCACCGTCATACGTTTTATCGAGCCGGGCTGTTTTACAGAATTGGTGATTCGTTTGGAAACTTCGTAATTGGTGGTAGAGGTGCGTTTGTTGTATTCGCCGCTGTTGTCGCCGCTGCCCGCGGGATAGTTGGGCGTGTCCACCGGCGCGTTGGCGTCCACACCGGGCACGCCCAGAGCTGGGTCCGCGCCAACCCCAGTCCAGCTCTCGTCGGATTGCTGGTTGCTGCGTACAACGCTGCCCACCTGTCCCGCCGGCGCATATTCCTCGGAGACGGACTCCTCCCGATCCCAGTTCAATTCCACATTAATGCGGACAACGGTGCTGTTGTTGCCCAGAGTAGAGTCCAGCATCATTTGCAGGTCCCGTTGGGTCTGCACTTCCATCGACCGTTCGGTCTCGATCTGGCTGCTGGTGGCGATCCCCGATCCGCCGTCGGTCTCGGATTCGGGCACTTCGTAGAGGTTGCCCGCCATATCCACAACGCTGATGTTGGCGGCTTTCATTCCTTCTACGCTGTTGGCCAGCAGAAAACGAATTGCCTGGACCTGCGTCGGGCCGAGGCGGACACCGGTGCCCAGTTTCAGGACAACCGATGCGGTCGGCTCTTTCTGCTGCTCGGCAAAGAGACTCTCTTCCGGGATGGCGATGTGAACCCGAGCCATCTCCACCCCGTCAATCGAGGTGATGGTGCGGGCAATCTCCCCTTCCAGGGCACGCTGGAAGTTCATCCGCTGCATAAAGTCGGTCATTCCGATGCCCGACAGGGCGTCTTTGTCGAAGAGTTCGTAGCCGGTGCCGCTGGTTGGCAGATTCTTGGAGGCCAGGCTGAGCCGGGTGGCGGCCACTTGGGTAGCTTCCACTTCGACGGTACTGCCGTTGGCCGCCAACTGGTAGGGCACGCCCATTGCTTCCAGTTCGCCGACCACCGCGGCCGCGTCCCGGTCGTTCAACCCCCGGTAGAGGACGGCCATAGACGGCTCTTTCATCCACAGGCCCATCAAAAAGATCAGCCCAGCCGCGGTGACGAGGGTGGCCATACCGGCAAAGCGCTGCCAGGGGGCCAGTTGGGTCCAAATATACGTTGCCCGACTCTGCAAATCATTCATCGCTTAACTCCGGGGCCTGCCCTGAAAAAAGGCTTGTATACACGGATAAAAGAGAACACGGATTAATAAAAATCTGTGTTCCTTCCGATCCGTGTATACAAAATTTCATCTCTCGTGGCGCAACCCGTCGCATGGAGAACTGTTCTGAAAATAGCCATTCGTACGTCGGACTGTTAGTCCGACTGGTCTGCCCTGAAAAATAGAACACGGATGGAGACGGAAAGAACGGATTCACACGGATAAAATCTGCGTAATCTGCGTTCTGATTTTCATTCATAAACAGGACGCAGACGACGCTGAAAAAGCGGATGGACGCGGATAAGAAATCTGAGCAAATCAGTTGTTTCCGCGTGAATCTGCGTTCTGATTTTCATTTATATCTGCATCCGCTGGATTTCCTGATAGGCTTCAATAACTTTGTTGCGTACTTGCAGGGCCAGATTGAGTTTGACCATCGACTCTTCCATCTGCAACATCACCTGATGCAGGTCCACTGGCTCGCCAGCCACCAGTTGGGAAATGCCTGTATCCGCGGCCTTCTGGCTGCCGTCCAGATTGCGGATGGCGCTTTCCAGCGCTTTGCCCATCCCCTCGGCCACATTCCCCGCGCTGCCGGCCAGGGGCATCCGCTTGGCAACTGTGCGCTCCATCCCGGCCAGTTGGTCCATCAGCAGGCCGCTTCCGATGCCCTGAATCGCCATTGTTCTTCTCCTGTGCTGAAAATAGAACACGGATGGGCACGGAAAGAACGGATTCACACGGATTCAATCTGCGAAATCTGTACTGATCGAGAAGATGGTGGAATCTGTAGGTGCGGTTTGTAACCGCACTTCTCCGCCGGGTGAAAGTGCGGTTACAAACCGCACCTACGTTTTATCATCTCGTTGATCAGTACAAAATCTGCGAAATCTGTGGTTTCTGCGTTCTGATTCTCATCCCTATCGGTGTCAAACAGTCGTGTGGCCCGCCCTGAAAATAGCCCGTAACGCAAGCTGTTAGCTTGCGCCAGCCCGGCGTCCGCTTTTCGTTGTTATCAGCGCCCCCAGGCATATGGCCTGAGTAGTAGGCTGTTTACTTCCCAATCTGCAAGGCAGCCTGGGCCATTGTCTTGGCGGTCTGAATAACCGTCACATTTGATTGATAGGCTTTGCTGGCCGCCATCAGATCGACCATTTCTGTGCTGATGTCCACATTGGGGTATTCCACAAAACCGTCGGCATCCGCGTCGGGGTGGATGGGGTCATAGGTGCGTACCATATCCTCATCGGTCTCGTCGATGCGCCGCACCCGTACGCCTTGCAGTCCGTAGACATCTGCCATCTTCCCGTCGCGCTGAAATCGCTGCACAGGGAGACGCCCATCCTCCTGGGCCTGAAAGACCACCCGCTTGCGTTTGTATGCGCCGCCTTCGGCTGTGCGGGTCGTCTGGCTGTTGGCAATGTTATTGCTGATTACATCCATCCGCAACCGTTCGGATGTGAGGGCCGTGGCGCTGATACGCATGGAACGAAAGATGGCACTCATTTAGACCTCCTGTTTCAAGACATCCACAATTGGGCTTTGGCCGTCGGGCCGGAAGAGGGCCTGATGATTCCAGGCCCCGTCCGCGTGGCCCTGGCCGGGATCGTTGGCGATGATCCAATAGGTATAGGCAAAGTAGTAATCCTCCCGCTGGGGCAGATAGCGGTAGGCGTCGGCTACAATTTCGGTGGCCTGAGCCTGGGAAAGGGTGTCGCCGGGGTAGATGCCTGCCTCTGTGCCCACCTGGGGCAGACTGCGCCCCAGGACTTCCTTGACAATTTTGTCATACTCCCGCACCCGCAGGTGGGCTTCTCCGTAGTTATGAACGCTGAGCCAGCTCTTCTCCAGCACATCCTGCCCGCCCAGACGGACCACCTCTTGCAGGGATTCCCGCAGAAAGCGCAGATCGTCCATATCGCCGGGGGCCGCGCCGGGGGCCAGACCGGGGGTAGGGCTGAGGGAGCCAAAGCCGGGCAATCCGCCCGCGGCCGTCACCTTGCGGGCGTCGGCCAGCCATTTGGCGGCATAGGCTTTGGGGTCCGGGGGCTGGCCCTGATTCTCGATGCGCAGATTTGGCTCGTTGTAGAGTTGGAAGTAGTGGACGCCCTTTTTCCCGTACTGGCGCACCAGCCCCTGCACATCCCCTTCCAGGGCCGCGCCGCCGTCGGTGTAGAGACGCATCACCGGTTCGATCCCCGCTTTTGTCAACTTATCCACCAGATAGTCGTTGTCGCCCCGGTTTGTGCCGTCGTTGAGCAGTGTCACCCACTTAATCCCCATTGACTGGGCCTCCCCCACATATTTATCGATCACCTCTGGGGATTGGCGGGGCGTAGGAATCCAGTGGATGCCTCGTCCGTTGTCATTGGCCGGACGGGGAAAGGCCGAAAAGTCGGTGGCCTGGCGGCCCCATTGGGGGCGGGCTGTGGCCTCTATCTTCTGGGGCTGGCTGCTGGCTGCCACGCCCAAACCCTGCGTAACCGGCGTGAAAGGATTGACCCCAACCCCCGGCGCTGTCAGAGCGGAACCCGCCGTCTGGTCGCTGCTGGTCGGCGCAAGGTCGGCCTGGGGCGGCTGCCAGCGGGTCGCCATAAAAGAGGGCAGCGTCTGGGCAGAAGGCTGCGCCAGAAAACTCAACTGGGCAAAGCGGCTTTCTGTGGCACCCCAGCCATTCTCTTGGGGGGGCGCCGCTATAGAGGAGAGCGACGATTGGGCCTGGTTCTGGACAGTGGCGGCCAGCATTTTGGCGAAGGCCAGGCTCTCATCCCCCCGCTGCCCCTGGGCCGTCGTCAGTTTTTCGCTTTTTGGTTCGCTCTGAATCGAAGAGATGGTTGGCATGACGTTTGGGCTGCTGGTCTATGTGGTGGCAACTGCCGCCATTATAGAAGTCCCATTCAGCCCTGAGCATAACAAGCGTATAAACAGCCCGTAACTCTCATTGTAGCTGCTCACCCCCACCCAATCTCCCCCACTGTGGGGGAGGAGTCGATCCAGTTTCTCCCCTAAAATGGGGCGGGGGTCGGCAGCCCGTGCCCAAAGGCTGTATTGTTGGGCACGGGGTACTATGCAGCCCTTCCCCTAGCGGGCCGATACATTGAACACAACAGAATAGCCCGGCAGACAGGCTGGAGTCGGGCAGCGCAACCAATCACAAATCGTCCGGCCTGAATAGAGTCAAACTGAGGGGGTGATTCAGCGGGAGAGGCAACAACGCAGAACCCAGGCAAGCAAACGCAAGACCGAATGACCAGCAGTACCCTTCGAGACGAGCCGATGCGACAAAGAAGGCTCACACAAACCAACCCAAAGAACCCAATGATCTTCTGAAAGGAACCTACCAATGGCAGTCGCAGATTTCAATCGTATCAATAGCAATATCGGCGCTCTGAACGCCCTGAACAGCCTGAACAATGTCAACAAGCAGTTGGGCACCCACCAGCTTCGTCTGGCTACTGGCCGCCGCATCAACTCCGCCTCGGATGATCCCGCCGGCCTGACCATTGCCACCACCTTCCGCCAGCGCAACGAGAACCTGAAAGTTGCCATGGACAACATCGGTGATGGCAAGAATCTCTTGAGCGTAGCCGAAGCGGGTCTGAACAAAGTGCAAGACATTCTGATCGAAATGCGCAACAAGACCGAGCAGGCCGCCAGCGATACCCTGGGCGACAGCGAGCGCAGCGCCATCGCCCAACAGCTCACGGAATACACCGCTGAGATCAACGACATCGTGGACCAGACAACCTGGAACGGCAAGAAACTGCTGAACGGTCTGGGCGATTTCACCAGCAATCAGATTACCCTGCAGACCGGTGCAGAGGCCGGTGAGACTACCGTTTTGACCAGCAGCCAACTGGGTGCTGTGGACTCCACCACCCTGGGCATCGGCGCTACTTCCGTTGCCGCCACCAAAGGCAAGATCGTCATCACCCAATCCACAGGTGCAACGGCCTCGGCCACGGGTGCAGGCTATAGCTCAGCTTTTGCTACCTCCACCGTCACAGGCAACCAGCTCGCCACAGGCGACTACTACGTGCAAGTGACCCTGGGTTCGTCCTCTGGTGGTGGCAGCTCTGTCAAGCTCTTCTCCCAGAGCGGAACCCAGCTTAACTTCTTCTCCGGTGGCGTTTCCCTGGCATCCAAGAGTGTGAATGTGATCGCGGCCGGCGTGGCTGTCAATATGGGCAATGGCGTCACCGCCACCATCGACCTGACTGACTTCACCGGCGCATCGGCTGGCGATGTGGCCAAGCTGAACTTCACCTACACCCGCTCTGGCGCGTACAACGGCCAGGTAGACACGGCTGCCAACGCCGAGTCGGCCATGGGCACCCTGGACGACGCCATCGACGATGTGTCGAACCGTCTGACCTCTCTGGGCGCGCTGGGCAGCCGCCTGACCTTCAAGGAAGAAGCGTTGGCCGAAGCCCAGGTGAACACCGAAGCCGCCTATAACCGGATTATGAATGCGGATATGGCGATGGATCAGTTGCAGGCCACGAAATACCAGATTCTGCAGCAGACGGCGACGGCGATGCTGGGCCAGGCCAATCAGGCCCCCCAGGGCATCCTCTCCCTCTTCCGGTAGTCCGGGTCAGTTTTTCAAATAGGGCAGTCAACACAAAAGGGCCGGTGGAGAATCTCCACCGGCCCTTTTTGCTATGGGGCTGGTACATCGAGGCGCAACTGGTTGAGCGGTTTGGCTGCTCTCGCCGGGTCACGGACCCGGCGACGTCTGGTGGACGACTGCCGACGGTCACGGACCGTCGGAGAGCAGTAACCCCATAGTCATACCAGCATCGGAGCTATGGTTTCCTGCCCGACGCAAGAAGGCCCGGCATCATCGGATGCCGGGCCTTCTTTGCCTCTGCGCTCTTTCTTGCTATGGGTCTGTCTGTCAGCCCCCGGCCTGAAGATGATCTTTGGCCTCGGTCACATAGCTCCGGATGATCCCCGCGGCTTCGTGGGCCGCCTGGAAAAGGGGCAGATAGACATCGGCCAGCAGTCTGGATTTGGCTGCCAGATCGCTCTCTTTTAAGAAACGATTGGCAATGATATTCACCGCCTGAATCTGATGGTGGATGGTGGGAGCGACCACATATTTGGAAGTATCCAACTGGTGCATTGCTTTGTCAAAGCCCCGTATCTTGCGATAGAGTGCCTCGTAGCGGCTGGTAGACAACTTCTCTTTTTCCGCCTGGGCCACCAGTTTGCGCAAGGGCGTGGCTGCTTCCTGGGCAATCCGCTCGATCTCCTGCAATTCGTTCAATACCTGTTCCACCAGCGCCAGCATTTTGGCCGGCGCGCCCGACGCGTGCAGACGTTCCTGCTCGGCCTGATGCAGGGCGGCCAGGTTGCCCGGGGGATCGAAGGATTCAACACAAATTTCGTCAATCACATCTGCCAGGCTCATCAATTCGCTGCCCGCAATGTAGGCCCCGCCTTCGGTGGCGTCGATAATACGGCGGCTGTTGTCCAGCAGGACAATCCTTTGCTCAAACCAGATTTTCATAGCATACATCGACTTGTTGGTCAGCAGCTTCTCCCCATCCACCCCGTCCACCCACGTATACTCCTGGGGGTTCGCTGTGACCTGGGCTACCATCTCCGGGCTAAGGCCGCCGCCACCTGTCACATTGTCGGCGTGGGATTTGTTGCCGGTGAAGGCCAGGTCTTGGCCCACAAAGACAATCGGATCGCAGCCCAATTGACAGAGCAGATCCCAACTGAGATTGGCAACCGATGGGCCGCTGAGAATGCGCCCTTTCCCCTCCCCGGTGGCTTCGTACATCCAGTGGGAGAAGGGGTAGATGTCGGTTCCCATCACAAAACGGGGGCCGGGATGTTCGGCCACAATCCGGGGATGGACAATCGGCGCATAGGCCAGGGCAAAACGGGAGAGGTCCAGGTCGGTAAAATGGCGCTCGTAGTTGATATCTTTCGGGTCAAAGGAGACGACCAGATCGGGCTGGATGCCGTGGCGCTGGAGGGCACGGGCTGCCTGTAGAACGGCCACAATCACGGCCCGTCCCTGCACCTTTGCCAACTGTGCGATATTTTTATCCAGGGATGGACCCGCGGCCACCAGAATGGCCGGACGCCCGTCAAAGAGGCGGCGCAGAGCCGGGACGCCCGGGTCTTGTACGCTGGTGCTCAGGTTTACAAAAAAATTACTGACCCATTGGTAGGAGAGGCTGCGGTAGGTCAGCATATTCACTACGTCCTGATTGGCGTATTCCGCCATCCGCCGCTGCACCACCTGCCAATAATCGCCGTAGGCCCGGTTGTGATAGGGCCAGGCGACCAGCACAGGCTGGCCCGCCTGCAAGTTCTCGCGCAGATGATCAAAGGCAGTTTTCGCAGCATCCTCTGCGCTGCCCCCAATGCAGAAATAGAGATTGGGCAGGGGCAGCAGATGGCTCAAATCCCGGTTTTGCAGGGCCGTCTCAAAGATCTGCTTGTCCGGCTCGACCACAATTACCACCCGGTTGGGATAGCGGCGCAGGATTTCGTCGATGTGATAGCCCAGGCCAAAGCCGTAGACAATCGCAACCCGCCAGTCGCCTCCCAGCACATTGTCCACCCAATAGGCGGCCTCGGCCAGGGGCTCCCGCCCGCTGTGGACGAGCCGGGGGCTGGGCAGGTGATCGACCCATAGGGTATCGACGCCGGTGGGGGTAGCCCTGGGCCGGATGCGGCCTGGGGGGAGGGGTGAGAAGATGGGGGTCTCGCCTTTCGGCCCATTCAGCGCCCGCATATTTGTCCGCCAGATGCGGCTGATTTCAGGTGATTTTGCAAGGGTCTGCATAGGGGCTTCTCTTTCCGGTTATGCTTGGCTGCTCAGCCGGGCGATGGTGAGTTCCACCGCCAGATCAGAGAAAGTGTCGTGGGTCTGGATGAGCAGAGAGCGCAGGCTGAATTTGAGCAGATCGGCCATTTCGACCAGATTCTCGTTCTGCCAGCTATTCATCACCTCTGTCAGGATACGTCCCAACTCGGCAATGTGATGTTCAACCTCTGGCGCGGGCAAGAGTTGGCGGCTACCCAGTAGATCCAACAGCGGGGCCAGGCTTTGCAGCCCATCCAGCGTATCGGGCAGCCGGGCAAAGGCTTCGCCATCTGTGCCGCAGCGCAGATGATGAATCACCTCATCCACCGTCTCGGCAAGCCCCTCCAGTTGGCCGACAGCGGCGGTGACAGTCTCTTCCAACACCAGAGCCGCGGCCACAGAACGGATGACCAGGGGGCCTCTCTCCTCCCGCTGCTCCTGGGCCAGGAACTCCTCTACGGATGCGCGAATGTCCTCGCCGCCCCAGACGATCTCCTGGACGATCTGATCCTGGGCCGAGAGTCTCTCCAGTTCGCCCCAAAGCCGCTGGGCCAAATCGCTGTTTTCCATCGTTGCCACACCGTCAATCAAAATTTCGTTCATTGTCGCTTCTCCCTTCTGGCCGGTTAGAGTGTAACTGCTCACCCCCACCCAACCTCCCCCACAGCGGGGGAGGAGTCGATTCAGTTCCCTGCCTGGAATGGGGAGGGGTCGGGTGGGGTAGCTGAACAGTTCCGTTAGAGCACGCCGTATTGGCTAAGTTCATTGATGGCCCGCACAAAGCCGGCCCCGTTGTAGAGGTGACCGCTCCAGATTTCGGGAACCCAAGTAAAATCGGACTGGGCGAAAAGGGTGAGAATGTGGTCCCAGTCGATCACCCCTTCGCCGATCTGCATTCCCTCGCCGTCGATCCCCGCGGCGTCGGCCACATGCAAATGTTTGACGTAGGGCAGGCAGCGGGTTACGTATTCGTGTAGTGAACGTTGGGCGTAGGTGCAGTAGAGTTGGGCGTGGGAGAGGTCCAGGGCCATTCCGCCCCCCACCTCCTGGCAAAATTCCACCATCTCTTCCGGGCGGATGAAGACATTCTGATGCCACTGGCCGCCAAAATACCAGGGGCGGGGGGGCAGGTTTTCCGGCATAATCAGCGCGCCCTTTGTGTCCAGCCGTTTGATGGCATCCGCGGCCCGGTGGAGCAGGCCGGAACGGTCCGAGGAATCTTCGTCCATACTCATTCCGCCCACGTGGACGACCACACCCACGGGTCCGGTGAAATGGGGTTGCAGGGCAACAGCTTTATCAATCGTGCGTTGCAGCAGTTCGATAGAGCGTTCCCAGTGTTCGTCGTCAGCAGTGCAGAGATCGAGCAACTGGCTGTCCATAAACTCGGGCGCGTGGACAAAAAGCTGCTGCTTGTGGGGGCGGTTCGGCGGAGCAAAAGTGTGCTCCACATCGCTCTCGCTAAAGTGCAGCTCCACCAGCCGGGGCTTCTTCTCCAGAATCTCGGCCAGATCGTGGAAGCGGGCCTTTAGCCCCCAGGGGCGGGAAAGCTGGCCCGACCGAATGGTCTGGCTCTGGCTGATGGTCAAATCCTCTTCGGTAAAGTATTCGTCGGTACAGATGCGCCGTCTCAGCTTCAACCCAATCAGATCGTCGATACGCTGGGGCGAAAGACCCTTGCCTGGCCCTTTGACACCGACCATCTCCCGTTGCACTACTGTGCCCGCTTCCAGACAGCGGTTTGCCACCAGACTTTTGCGCAATACCTGCCGGTTCAGAATCTCCATAGCCGACAGGAACTTCTCTTCCGTGCCCAGGGCTACTTCTGTATTGCGGATGTCCCGGATCATTTTGGTAATCCCCGCCTCTTCCAGGCTGGCCGCGTGATCGGGCCCGGGCAGGGTGCGGTCCAGGGTGATGTGCTTTTCGATGATAGATGCGCCCAGGGTGACGGCCACCACAGGCATTGTGATGCCCCGCTCGTGGCTGCTGTAGCCCACGGGCACGCCGAACTGTTTGAGTACATTGATAAAGCGCAGGTTGAGGTTTTCGAAGGGGGCGGGGTAGGTGCTGATACAGTGCAACATCGCAAACTCGACCTCCCGCGCCTCCAGGAAATCTACGGTTCGCCGCATTTCGTGGAGCGCTGCCATCCCCGTCGAAAGAATCAATGGCTTGCCCGTAGCCACCAGACTTTCCAGCAGGGGAAAGTTCACCAGATCCGCGGAAGATACTTTGTAAAAGGGCAGGTCCAACTCTTCCAAAAGCTCCAGGCTTTTACCGTCCCAGGGGGTGCAGAGGAAGCGGATTTCCTTGCGGCGGCAATAGTCGGCAATCGTACGGAACTCGTCCGCGCTTAGCTCTCCCTGCTTCAGAATAGGCAACATATATTGAAAGGCCCACTCAGCCGAGTTGGGGTTATCCAGCAGGTGCTTGGGATAGAGACTCTCCAGGTTGCGTTTCTGGAATTTGACCGCATCCGCACCGGCCGCCTTTGCCATATCCACCAATTTCAGGGCCATTGGCAGACTGCCGTTGTGGTTCACCCCCGCTTCGGCAATGATGTAGACCGGATGGCCTTCGCCGACCAGCCGGTTGTCCAGTAGAATCGTCGGTCGCTGATCTCTCATTGGGGTCTCCCTGAAACTGCATAGACCTGATCAATCATCTCTTCGATACGGACGGCATCCTTCTCTCGCCCCATTCGGCGCAGGGCCAGGGCAAAGCAGCGGTAGGCATAGCTGCTCTCCGGCGCAATCCCGGTCAGCTGGGAAAAGATCATCGCCGCCTGGGGGAAGGCCCCCTCCCGCATACGGGCCAGCCCGGCCAGAAGCATATATTCGCTTTCCAACGCGTCCAGAAAGGCCCGAATGCTTGCGGCTTCGTTGACCAGCCCCAACCCACCCTTGCCGCCGGGGGCGGGTGTAAAGATACCCCGCACCAGCTCGTCCCCGGCCAGCCGCATAAAGCCGTTGACGCCCAGCAGATTTGTCAGACTTTGCAGGGTGAAATGAAAGGTATGGGCGTTCTGTAACATCCGCAGAAAATCGCCGTCGTAGGCGTGTTGGACAAAGCGCACACCGGGTACTTCGATACAGAGCAGACCGCCCGGGGCCAGGTGATGGCGGACCAGGGCCAGCTCGGCTGTCGGGTCCAAAATGTGTTCCATCACGTGGGAGTAGATGATTACATCCGGGGCCTCTTCCAGGGCGAGATCGGCCAGTGTGCCGGGGGTCAGGTCCAGCCCGTGCTTCTGCCGCCCGTGGAGCAGATATTCTTCGCCCAGATCAATGCCTTTGACCCGGCAGCCCTGCTCCTGAAAGTATTTGACCACCCCGCCAGAACCGCAGCCTACTTCCAGCACAAAATAGTCCGCCGGTGGCCGGGTGAAGTAGCGGACTACCGAATGAAATAGCTGTTTGCCCCGTTCGTATTGCAGGGCAAAGGAGCCATCTGTGGGCGCTGCGCTGCCCTCGTAGAGCCGCCGATACTCTGCATTGTAGAATTCGTCGTAGCTGGTCTGGTTCATACGCGGATTGGTCTGCACCAGGCCACATCCCCGGCAGATGACCACAGGAAAATGCAGGCCATAGCGGTCCTGCTCGGCGAGAGGATCGAATTCAATACTCTGGCAGACCGGGCAGGGGATGGCCTCGAAGATATAGACGCCCTTCTCCACCTTGCGGTCGATCTGGCGTTTCATCTGGGCTTGCAGTCCGTTCAATTTGACGTGAGCTTCGCCATTTCTGGCATAGCGGGGCGAGAGAAGTCCCATTCTGTTCTCCGTTGGCGGGCAGGACACAGGTAGACATTGCAGTCGATCTACGAGCAATTGTAGTGAAGATTCAGATGTAACCAGTAAGCATTGCATAACGCCCCCGTAACTCTTTCCCCAATCCCCCGACCAGCCGATTCGGGTACCCCAGTACTCTGAAAGAAGCGCCGTGTCTGACCGATAGACATAGCACAGGGCCTTGTAAATCGTGTAGCCAACCTGTCATTGTGGAGATTGAGAATGATGTATCGTCAGCAGTCCGCCATCCACCAGCAATACCGTCAGACCCAGGTACTCAGTTCTGACCCGCTCCAACTGGTTATGATGACCTACGACCTGGCTATTGCCGGATGCCGGGAACGCAACCTCTCCAAAGTGGTTGTCGCGTTGAACGAATTGCGCGGCAGCCTGAACCACGAAGCCGGTCAGATTTCGGCGGACCTCCTCTCGCTCTATGTCTATCTGGCCGATGAAGCCCGTATGGGCCATTTCGATGCTGTGGGCAATTTTCTGCGGGAACTGCGGGACACCTGGGCTGTGGCCCGGGAGCGGGTTGTGCAGGAACAGCAACAGCAGACCAAAACGTTTAGTTTGGCCGCCTGATTGTCCGGGCTATAGCGGAAGATTCCAGGATCGGATTATGCTGAACAATATCTCCAACGCCTTCAAAGGCACAGCCGGGCTGACCAATGACTACTACGAGGCATTGGTCACAGCCAGTATGGAGCCACACCGGTTGGCTATCAAACGGGCCAAAGCGCGCCAGGACTCGCTCAAAGTGGAGACGGCTGTCTATACAGACCTGGACTCAAAGATGAACGCGCTCCACGACTCCTTAGCCAGTCTGCGCAATGGGGATAGTTCGGTCTTTGACGACAAAATCGCCACCACCAGCGACAAGGCGATTGCCACGGCCAGCGCTACCTCTGCGGTCTCCAATGCCGCCTATGACCTGGTGGTGACCAACCTGGCCGCGGCCCACCGGGTGCGCAGTACCCAAGTAGGTAACGTGGCCGCTGATCTGGGCTATACGGGTGATTTCACCATCAACGGTGTCCAGGTGAGTGCTACGGCTACCGATTCCCTGGAAGAGATACGGGATGCCATCAATACTGCCGTTATCGCCGCGATTGACGCCGACACGCTGGCAGATGAGGATCGCTTCACCGCTTCGATTATCGACGGCTATCTGGTCCTGGCTGCGGATTCTACGGGCCAGGACTTCCGGCTGACCGCCACCGACGACACAGGCACAGTCTTGCAGAGTCTGGGTGTGCTGACGGGTGTGGGCGGCTGGGCTGATCAGTTACAGGATGGGGCATATACCAGCTTTTCTCTCAACGGCGTTGGTATCACCCGCAACAACAACACAGATATTACCGATGTGATCAACGGGCTGACCCTGAATTTGAAGACAGCCGGCAGCGCAACCATCACTGTCAGCCCAGACACGGCCGGCGCAACGGGCAAAATCAACTCCTTTATTGCCAAACTCAACGATTTGACCGACTGGCTGGCCGCCAAGACGAGCAGCAAAGAGGCCAGCGACGGAACATACACCCGGGGCGCTCTGTCCGGGAATCTGGGGCTGCGCAATCTGCGGCGAACGCTTGTGCAGACAGCCTTTGCCACCTGGAGCGGCGCACCAGCTACGGCCACCTATACCCGGCTGGATCAGCTGGGCATTGAACTGGGCGACAAACTCGTCGTCTCTCTGGCCGATTCCAGCAAACTCACGGACGGTTTGGCGAGCAAATACAGCGAAGTTGTGGACCTCTTCGACGCCCTTATGACGAACGTCTCCGCGCTGGTGGAGCCGTACAGCGAAGGCAGCAATACACTGGTTGACAAAATGAAGAGCGCCGCGGACAACTCCCTGGATAGCCAGGGGGACAAATTAAAACGGATGGAAAGCGCCGCGGCTCGCCGGGAAGAGCTGATTCGCAACCAGATTGCCTATCAATTCGCAGCCATCAGCAGTTACAACGACCAGGGCCGCTACATCACATCTACCCTCTTCAGCGCGTACGGATGAACCCCCTTGCCCCATCGATCCACCGTTAGACCTATTGAAAAGGGGCCCCTATTGTGGGATGCTATGGGAGGAAAAGCGTACCTGCGCACCCCCACCCAACCTCCCCCACTGTGGGGGAGGAGTCGCTCCACTGCCCTCCCCGGAATGGGAATGGGAAGGGGTAGGGTGGGGTGGCTGAACAGGTACAGAAAATCAGGAATATCGACGCTCAGAAAACAGGTGGCCTGTGCATTTGAATCAGACGAATAGGAACCCGAAGCAAAAGCAATTCAACCGACAGTTTGCCAATTCTGGCAAGCTGCTTTTGTTTGTTCTGCTGGTTGCGTTGCTTCTGTCTGGCTGTAGCACTGGCGACTCCAAACAGGTCATCCGGGTTCGGGTCCGTTCCAACCGGGTAGAGGCCCAATCTCCCCAGAACCAATTCCGTTCAGATATCTATGCACCTGGGCTTCTGCCCACGGCAACACCACTGGCCCCAGCCACGCCTCCGCCCACTGCCACAGCGGCTGCTCAGGTGGAAAACCGGGAAGTACCCCCGCCCCCAACCCCTGTTTTGCCGCCACGCCCCACGCCCACGCCTGCACCGATTGTCGTCCCTATCGGGCGGCCCGACCGGATTGTGATCCCGTCGATTCAGGTGGATACACAGGTGCTGACGGTGGAATCCCAGCCCAGCCAGATTGGCAATCAATGGTTTGACAACTGGCAGACGGCAGCCTTTGCCGCGGGCTTTCACGACAGTTCTGCTCTTTTGGGGCAAGAGGGGAATACGGTTATCTCCGGCCATAACAATATCGATGGTTCAGTCTTCCAGGACCTCTACCAGCTACAGCCGGGTGAAATTGTCCAGCTATACGCTGGCGGCTATCGTTATGATTACGTAATTGAGGATCAGTTTATTGTGCGGGAGCGGGACGTTCCAGTGGAGCAGCGGGTGCAAAATGCTTCGTGGATTCGCACAACTGTGGACGAACGGGTGACTCTCGTCAGTTGTTGGCCCCCCACGGGCAATGAGTTTCGGGTAATTGTTGTGGCCCGGCCACTCTCCCAGATGGCGGGTTCCAGTGTATCCGGATCGAACTGAAGCGGCCTGCCCTGAAAGTAGCCACTCGTAGGTCGGACTGTCAGTCCGACCTACATTATAGAAAAGGGCCAGGGCAACATTGGCCGGGCCCGTTTGTATTACAGTAGTCGGCAACGATTGGTCTCCGCCGGGCCGGGTCCCGTGGGGGGGGGACCGATCACGCCCAGAGCATTGGGGTCTATTGATTCTGCGTTCTGCTATCGTGCAGGTCAGCGAATGTAATCCATCAAACTGCGGGGCAGCGTCCGGCCCGAAGCGGCCAGGGTCATCTCATAGCCCTGCTGCTCCGCGTTCAGTTCGGAGATAGTCGTCGCCATATCGGCATCCACCAGATGGCTGTATAGCTGCTTCAGGTCTATCTCGCGCTGTTGCAGCCGGGCGCTGGTGCGGTCAACCCGTTGCAGCCGGGCGCCTACGCTGCTCTGGCCTACGTACATATCAGCGCTCACTTCTTCGCTCTGGGTCAGGAAGGCGCGTACACCCTCTTTGTCGTTGTTTTCCATTGCCAGCTTCAACTCCTTCAGCCGGGTCAACCCATTGAGGATTCCCCCATTGTCACCTGCCACACCGGTAACGTTCACCGGCATCGTCTGGCCCAGTTCCACCTGATGGCGGATCTCCTGGTTGTCGCCCTGATAGATGATGGCGCTACCCTCTTCGATAAAGGGCTGGGTCTTTACCTGATGACCAGCAAAGAGATAGTATCCCCCCTGGCTGGTGTTGGCAATGGCAAGGGCATTTTCCAGAAGACCGCCCACTTCACCGGACATAGCCGCCAGCTCCCTTTCGGAGTTGGAGTCGCTGGACGCGCGCAGGGCCAGGTTGCGGGCGGTGATAATCAGATCGTTGAAGCTCTCCAGCGCTACATCCGTGCCGTTGAGCCAATCCCGGGTTGTGCCCAGATTGCTCACCTGATTCTGCACAGTTGAGAGTTCGCTGTTCAGGGTCATAGCCCGCTCTACGTCCGCGGGGCCGTCGGACGAGCGCAGCAGACGGCGGCCTGTGGCAACCTTTTCCTGGGCTTCACCCAATCGCTGGCGTCCCTGTTGCAGTTGATAAATTGTGTGGTCTATGGCCATTCGGTCTGTGATGCGCATGAGTACCCCAATTCTTTGCTGATAAGCAGCTATCTTCCAACCAGCCCCATCCGGTTGATCACCTGATCCAGCATCTCGTCCACTGCGTTGATAATGCGCGCCCCAGCCTGAAACGCCTTCTCATAGCTTAACAGATTGGCGACCTCTTCATCCATCGACACCCCGCTGATCGACTCACGCCGGTCGGTCAGATGGTTGAAGACCATTTCGCTGGCCGTATTGTTGGCCTCTGTATGACGTATACGCAGCCCCAGATTGGTGATGGCGCTGCGAAAGAAACCGTTGATCGTCGTCGTGGGCGGGTCACCACCCATGACCGGTTGGGTAGCCAGCCCCGCGATCTGCAAGGCTACCGAAATGTCGCCAATGCTATTGGGTACGCCACCGCTGGCAATTTTGGCCGGTGTGGCCGTCAGCACTGGATTCACACCCAGGGTAGCCGCATCTTCACCCACAAAAAAGTCCAGCCCCGTACTGCCATCGATGCCAAACCCGGTCCGGTGTATTTCATTCACTTTGTCGCGCAGCCCCACAGCCAGACCGTTTAACTGGTCCAGCACCCGGGGAATGCCCTCATTTTTCATATGGAGAAGGGCGTTTAGCTGGCCGGAGGCAATTGTTAGCGGGCGTCCGTTGGCCGCCCAGACAGGCACGCCCTCTGGGTTCAACTGGACAGCCCGCGCGCCGCTGTCGTCCACCAGCGCATTGTTGCCGATGGCGACACGGGCCAGGCCGCTCTCTTCGGTGATCAGGCGGAAGTCCACCACATCCGACAATTCAAAGAGCAGTCCATCCCGGCGCTGTTCCAGGGGGATCGCACCGCCAGGGCCGCCGTTGCGGGCATTGGCCTGGATGATCTGCTGATTCAGATCGGCGATCTCTGTGGCAATGTCGTTGATCCGCTGCACTTTCGTGCTGATCTGGCTGGGCATATTCTCGTGCAGATTCTGGATAAAGCTGTGGGCTTCTTTGATGGAAGCGGTTAACTGATTGGCGCTCTGCACCAGCGCCACCCGGGTTGCGTCCTCCACAGGCAGCACCGAGAGATTTTGCCAGGCCTTCCAGAGGTTGTCCAGCCCCGCATTAATCCCCGTGCCGCTGGGTTCGGTCAGCACCGATTCAATATCCCGCAACAGATCTTCTGTCAACGCCGCGTCGCCGCTGATGCCCCGCTGTCTGCGTAGCTGTTCGTCGATAAAGGGGGTGGCAAAACGAATGATGCTTTTGGCATTGACGCCCGTCCCGATCACCGGCGGATTTTTGTAGCCGCTGGGTCCGCTCATCTCGCGAAAATTGACCCGCTGGCGTTGATAACCGGGGGTGTTCACGTTGGCGATATTCTGGCTCGTCACGCCGATAGCCGCCTGGTGGGTTCTCAGGGCGCTGATGCCTGTGTTCAGGGCTGCGGTGATTCCACTCATAGGCGATCAGATTCTCCGGTCTAATTGGCTGGCGGGCAGTTCCGACGCGACTTGTGCCCCCCCGTAATAGCGGCTGGCGGGGTCGATGTGCTGGCGGCTGAGGGCTGCGGCCAACTGGATATTTGTCTGGATCATCTGCGCGTTTACCTTCTGCAAAACGCTGGCCCGGTCTGCGCTCTGCTGCAAATCCCGGGAACGGGCGGCCAGACGCGCCGAATCGGCCTCGGGCAGCCGTTCCATAAGGGTGGAGAGTGAAGAGGGGGCAGACGATTCGGAGAGGGCGTGGGCCAGGGCTTCTACCGCAGCCCCCCGCTCTTCTTCCAGGAAAAAGAGTCGGCGGGCCAAATGGGCCTGAGTCAGCGAAGCCCGCACAAAATCAGAACCTTTGCCCTCCCGAAGGGCAGTCTGCTGCTCCTGGGCGCACGCCGCCAACTGCTGACAGGTCTCTTCCTGATCAGACAGTATGCGGCAGAGCTGATCCATCAGGGCGAGGCGGCTTGCTGGTCGGTGTTCGGAAGATGGGGCGAAGGAGGAAACTCCGGGCATAGATGACTCCCGTTACCGGCCTGTCAGAACTTCTGCACTAAAGTAGCTCATTGAAAAGTTGGTCGGTCAGTTTCTGAAGGGATACGTCATAGCTATCGTCCTGCACCTGGCGGCGCAGGGCTTCCAGCCGCTCGGCTGGCGTATCACTACTCTTCTGGAGTTCCAGCAACACCTTTTGCAGCAATTGGGCGTTGGCAGAAAGCTCGACAGAATCCCCTGTACCCTTCTGACCTGGGCTGTTCTGACTGCTACTCAGCCCAGCTCGTTCCGACCGTTCGATCTGTTTTTTGTATAACTGTTGCAGACTCTGGTTTTGCAGTCCTGAAATTTTCATATGTTCCTCCTCATTGCCCAGAGCAAAGACCTCGTATCGAACATATCGGCAATTTTGCTGTCATTGAACAGTCGAACTTCTCTGCTAACTGTAACTGCTCACCCCCACCCAACCTTCCCCACTTTGGGGGAAGAGTTGATCCAGTTCCCTCCCTGGAATGGGGAGGGGCAGGGTGGGGTGGCTGAACAGATACTGCTAACTCCGGGGCAGTTCATTCGCCATCCCGTGCAGTTGGTCGGCCAGGCTGAGGGCGCGCAGGCTGAGGGAATAGGTGCGTTGGGTACGCAGCAGGGTAACCATCTCCTGGCCCAGGTCCACATTGCTGCTTTCAATAAATCCGCTGAGCAGGCTGCCCCGGCCATCGGCGCCGGGAGCGCCCAGTTGCGCCGGGCCGCTGACAGCGGTCGGGGCGAAATTGTTGCGCCCGGTGTTGACCAGCCCATCCCCATTGGTAAAGGTGGCGATCTGAATCGTGCCCAGCAGTTGCGACTCTCCCTCGCCTGTGGCGGGCCGCCCCAACACCTGACCAGCCCCGTCCACAAAGACTTCTGTCATCTCCGGGGGAATGACGATAGCCGGTGTCAGGGTGTGGCCGTCCCGATTGACCAGCCGCCCCCCGCCGTCCCGCTGAAAGTCACCGGCCCGGGTATAGCGGATAGCCCCGGCAGGGTCGGTTACCTGAAAGAAACCTTCGCCGCTGATGGCAAGATTGAGCGGTTGCTCGGTGCGTTGCAAGGACCCCTGGGAAAAGAGGTGGCTGGTTTCTGTGAGCAGTGTGCCCATGCCTTCCTGAATGACATCGCCGGGCTGCGCCTGGGTAAAGAGACCGGCCTCTTCGGCGTTCAGTGTCACCTCCCGAATCACAGCCTGAAAGCGGGTCTGGCTGGCCTTAAAACCGATGGTGTTGCTGTTGGCTACGTTGTGGCTCAACACCTCCAGCGCACGCTGCTGGCTGTGTACGCCGCTGCCTGCCACATTCCATAACTGATTCAGACTGGTTGGCATGAACTTATCTCCTGCACGCTTTAGACTTCGCCCACAGCCAGGGCTTGCCCCAGGGTGCGGTCCTGGGTTTGCAGCGACCGTTGGCTGGCTTCGTAGAGCCGCATAATTCGCATCATTTCCAGCATCTGCACATTCTCGTCTACGTTGCTACCTTCCAAATAGCCCTGCTGCACACGCACCCCGACCGAAGGCGTTCCGGCTGCCTCGGCGCGAAAGAGATTGCCATTTTCCCGGATCAGGTCATCGGTATTGGCAAAGGTGAGCAGGCCCAGCCGCCCGGCCAGCGCCCCCCCGGCCTGGACGAGTCCGTCCGGGCTGACGCTGAGGGGGCCGGGGGGCAGAGTCAGGGGCTGTCCGCCCTCATTCAGCACAAAATGGCCGTCCCGATTGACCAGCCGCCCCAGCCCGTCCCGGTGGAAGGAGCCATCCCGGGTATAGCGTTCGCCTTCTGGCGCTTGCACCCGGAAGAAGCCATCCCCTTCCAGCGCCAGGTCCAGCGGGCGGTCGGTTACCTGCAAAGCGCCCTGGGAAAAGTCGATAATCTCTTCGGGAATCAGCAGCCCCTGCTCCAGGCCCCCATCCAGCGCCCGCACCAGCGCCGCGGTGTCGCCGTTGTATTCGCCCATCCGTTGATTTTCATACGCCTGATGGGTGGTCAGAATCTGTTTGAAGCCGGCAGTCTGCAAATTGGTGATGTTGTGGGCGAGCCGTGTCTGGTGCATTGTGGCCGCGCGCAGGGCCGAAGTGGCTGTATAGATTCCCCGGATCATTGGCGGGCCTCGGGTTTGCGGTGATCGACGCTGCGGATTCTGGATGGGTTCGCTTTTTTGCCCTGGCCGTGCAGACGCAGGGTGCCCAGCAGACCAATGGCACAGAGAAGGACGATGATCAACACCACAGGCATTCCAGAGGTTGCCGATTGGGTTTGCGTGCCGGTGACGGGCAGCAACTGGGGTGTATCGCCCCCAGCCAGGGGCAGGGCTTCCGCATTGGGCAGGCGTCCGGCCAGGGCAATATCAGCGCTGGGCCGGGAACCGATGGAGTGGGGGGCTTCCAAAGAGATAAGTACCCAGGAAAAGCTCTCGGAATAGGGCAGGTTCGGCATCTCCTGATCAAGCGAAGCGGTTCCGTCGCTCTGGTAGAGCAGGGGACCCACAGGCAGAAAGCTGCCCCCTACCCGCTCCAGCCAGGCGAAATAGCCTACGCCGTCGGGCGGCGCAGGCAGATTCTGGGCCATCACCCGTACCTGTTCGTCGTTAGCCGAAACCACAGCCACCCCCCGGCCCCCATCCGCGGCTGTCCAGGTGGTCTTCACGGGCACGTGGTCCAGGAAAATCTGCACAGGGATGCCGTTGGCCTGGCCCGCCCCAGCCCCGATCAACAGGAAGAGGAGGGACAAAAACAAGACGAAAAAAGTGCGCCCTACAAGGGGGGGTAGGTTGGATGTCTGAAAAGGCGTGCCAGATGTAGGGTTGGATTGCATCTGTTGTCTGCTCCCGGTCTGAAAGGGTCTGCTCGGCTGCCCTATCTTAGCTTGTCAGAAGATGAGACTTCGTAAATCTATACCAGCGCTTTGTCACAATCGCGTAAATTCTGTACTGATCAAGAAGATCGTGGAATCTGTAGGTGCGGTTTGTAACCGCACTTCTCCGGGTAAAAGTGCGGTTACAAACCGCACCTACGTTTTATCATCCCGTTGATCAGTACACAATCGCGTAAATTCGAAAGAAGTTCGACTTTTCCGAAAAAGTCGAACTTCTTGGCCCGATCTGTGGATTATCGGCGTTTTATGCGCTGACTGTGCTGTTCACCGCTTCCTGAAAGCGCAGCAGCAGGCGCAGCTCTTCGATGCCTATGCCCGTTTGCCGGGCAATCTCTACCGGTTCGTCACCAGCCACGGCCATCTTTATTGCTTGCAGGTGGGGGGTATAGTCACTGGCGTCGCTGGCTTCGCTTGCGTCCCCCGCTTGCTCCATCTCAGCCAAAGTGACGGTCTGGACCTGTGGGGTGGGCGTGTCGGGTCCAGCCAACGCTACTGATTCGGTTTCTGGTACGCTCGCTGCGGGCCCCGGGATCGCACCAGTTGGATAGGCGGCCATTTGGGTGTCGGCCAGGGCCTGCCAGCGGTCCATCTCGTGGTAGAGATGCTGGCTGGCGGCAAATACTTCGTCCACCATTTCGCCCACCAGCCCGGCCTGCTCGGCAAGCTGGGCCGCGGTTTCGCTTATACGCTGCTCGGCCTTTTGGGTCTGCCAATAGAACCAGCCGGCCAGCGCGGTTGCTGTCAAAACAACGGAGACGAGCAGTATGTTTTCCACGGGTATTCTCCTCGGCGGTCAGGGCGGTTCGGTTGTGGTTTCTGGAGCAACGGGTGTGGGATGGATAGCCAAAATCGAAAGAGCGGCTGGGCCTCTATCCGCTGTCAAACCGTTGGGAATAGTTGCTGCTTTCGGACCAGTGATGGGTGAGATGGGAGCGGGCACGGCGTTTGGCTGGCGTTTTGCCTGGCCGACTCTCCAAACGCAAAAGAGGAGACTCTGGCCGGTTGGGTGGGGTCTCCTGTGTGGGTGGTTCGGCATCAACGGCGGCTGCCTTGGGCGGTGTCATCAGTGCTTTCAGCGTCAAAATTGACCGGGCGTGAATCTGGCAGACCCGGGTCTGGCTGATCTCCATCACATCGGCCACTTCCCGCATAGTCAGCCCTTCGGTGTAGTAGAGCGAGAGAAGCACCTGCTCCCGGCGCGAGAGGGCTTTCAGCGAGTTCATCAGCCGTTCCCGCATCTCTTCCTCTTCCACTTGCTCCAGCACAGATGCGGCCCCCGTGTCCTCCAGCATTTCGGAAAGGCTCAGGGCCTGGCCGTCGTCATTGTCAAAGGCAGGCTGATCCAGGCTCAAAATCATAAAGCTGGCGTCCTGCAAGACCTGGCGGTACTGTTCCTCACTTACGCCAATGGCCTCGGCTACCTCCTCATCGCTGGGGGTGCGCCCCAATTCCAGGGTTAATTGCTGGATGGCCTCTTTGGCGGCCCGTACCCGGCGGCGGGCCAGCCGCCCCAGGGGATCGTGGCGGCGCAGTTCGTCCAGCACAGCGCCCCGCACCCGCAAGCTGGCGAAGGTTTCAAAGGTGATCCCCCGCTCCGGCTCAAAGCGTTCGATGGCGTCGATCAGCCCCAGGACCCCATAATTGAGCAGGTCCTCCCACTCGATGGCGCCATCTGGCCGCAAACCCATTCGCCCCACCACTTTACGGATCATTGGGGCATAGGCCAGAATCAGCCGCTCGCGCACTTCCGGCGCGCCGCTCTCTTTGTAGCGTCTCCAGAGGAGGTCCAGTTTTGCTTGTCGGTCAGAATTTGCTTCGGTCACTGGGGTCATTTTGTCTACCTATCCCCGCTACAGCGGAGGCAGTCAGGCCAGGAGATATACTTGACAAGGCGACAAAATGACCGGGTGACAGAATGGCAAAATGTCAGTTTATGTCCGTGTCGAGTATATTTGATGACAACGGTTTGTATAACTACACCGTAAAATCAGTTTTTGTGAGTACCCGTTTGCTTGATTTTGATATACCTCGACAGGCTCAGGACACCGCTCAATCGGCGCTCACTGGCCTGGCTGCCCTGAAAATAGCCATTCGTACGTCGGACTGTCAGTCCGACGTACAATATTTTCGTCGTTATCGGTGTCAGCCGGTCGTGTGGCCTGATGCGGAAGGGTGGCGGCCTCAAGCATCCTATTGCGGGTTGGCGGCCATCCGACGCAGACTGCTGGCCTGATCTTCGTGGGCGGGCGCAGGACGGGGTCCGGTTGGGGAAGACGCCACGGATGACGAAAAGGATGGCTCCGGGCTATCTTCAGAAGCAGGCTCTTCCCCTTCATTCGCCTGGACCTTTTCCTGTTCTGCCTTTTCTCTGGCTGCGACCTGGGCTTCTTTCTGCGCGGCCACCAGGTTTTCGTAATGGCGCACATGCAGGGGAATGATGACAAATGTGAGAAAGGCAATGGCGAGAACTGAGCCACCCAGAAGGGTGACAAACATACGCAGGATGGCATCGGTCCAGCCACCGCCATTCAGAACTGTTCCCAATCCTACGACGATTGTAGCGGCCATGCAGACGTAGTAGAGGGTATTCCAGGTGGAGGGACCGAACGGGGCCGGCGGATGAATGCCCGCATCCGATTGACCATTTGCCCGGTCACCCCCAGCAGATTGGGATGTTTGGATTGTGGTTGGTGCGGCGCTCATTTAAGCCAAACCTTTCCGGGAAGAACGGTTGATCAATTGATATACTCGACACGGGTAACTGCTCACCCCCACCCAACCTCCCCCACTGTGGGGGAGGAGTCGATTCAGTTGCCTCCCTGGAAGTAACTGCTCACCCCCACCCAACCTCCCCCACTGTGGGGGAGGAGTCGATTCAG
>JAHDWH010000065.1:0-19320 GCA_023384455.1 Caldilineaceae bacterium
CGTAGGTGCGGTTTGTAACCGCACTTCTCCGGGTGAAAGTGCGGTTGCAAACCGCTCGATATTTTTGAAAAATCCGTGAAAATCCGTTTGAATCCTAAAAATCCGTGTTCTTTTGTTACGAAACCAGTGCGGTTACAAACCGCACCTACAGATTCCACGATCTTCTTGATCAGTACAAAACACGGAAATTGGGAAACAGCGACTCAAAATTTCCGTCTGTTTCGTGTTTTCTGTGGTTCTATTTCTCCTGTAAGCCAACACAGCCTCAGTAGTTACCCTTTTGCTCTGCTGGGGTTTGAGGGCTGTACTTTTGTCCCCGGTTGTCCTGTCTACACAATCTTCTTACCAAAAATCAGCGTTGCCATCAGAATCATCCCCCCCATCAACACAAAGGCGGGGATCAGACCCAGGCCGTCCGCCACCCCACCGATGACCAGCCCTATGGCCGCGTCGTAGAAACTGGTTGCCATACTGATCAACGAAAGAAGGGTGGCCCGGTTGCGGTTGGAAATGTGTCTGTTCAGATGTTCCGAGAAGATCGGTCTTTTCAACCCGATGGAGCCGACGAGCAGAATGAAGAGAAGTACCGATGGCGCAGGTGTGCCCGCGGCGGCAAAGAGAAGGTAAAACAGCCCCGGCAGCCCCGCGGCCAGCAAAAGGGCGGCCCGTTCACCCAGCCACTCCTGCAAACGCCAGGCATTGGCTGTGGCGACTGCGCCCACCAGAGAGCCGCCCGCCATGCCCAGGCCCAGCCAGAGGGGGGGAACGCCCAGGATTACAAAATGGGGCTGGTAGAGATTGAGAAGATAGTCGCCCAAAGGCAATGTAAAGACGGCCAGCAGGGCCAGGACGAGAAGGGTACGGTTGGTACGCAGGAGTGTCAGCCCGTCGCCCAGTAGCTGCCAGGAAGAGGGTTCTGCCTCCCCATCATCCGCGGCGCGTTCATCGGCCAGACCAAAGGTGAGCAGCCAGGCCACGCCTACCATCCCTGCGGTGAAGGCAATGCCCAGACGGAAGCGTTCGGGCGTCAGCCCCAGGGCCAGCCAGCCCCCCGCGCCAAAGGCGATCAGTTGGGCTGTTTTGTGGGCGGCGTTGATATAGCCCATCGCCCGGCTCATCTCATTTTCCCGCCCCCGCACCAGCAGCCAATCGTAGATCAGCGCTTCGGCCGCGCCGGAAGAAAAGGCAAAGCCAATCCCACCAGCCACCGCGGCCAGCAGGTAGGCGGGGTAACTGTTGCCAAAGAAGAAGAGCAACTCACCGATCAATTGAAAGAGGAGCGCCATCTGCACAGAACGGGCGCGCCCGATACGATCCGCCAGCAGTCCCGTGGGTACTTCAGCCAGAAAGAGGGCCGCCACCAGCACCCCCCACAGGGAATTGACCTGAAGGAGCGAGAGTCCATTGCCCTGCAAATAGAGGGTAAAGACGGGCAGATAGACGTAAAGCGCGCTGAGAAAGAGGATCAGAGCCAGCTTTGTGGGCGCGCCCCAGCCAAAGGGGTAGAAGATACGGCGTAGCAACAATCAGCCTATTCGGTGCAGGGTTGTCTGTAGCTGCTCACCCCCACCCAACCTCCCCCACTGTGGGGAGGAGTCGATCCACTTCCCTCCCTGGAATGGGGAGGGGTAGGCTTGGGGTGGCTGAACAGTTACGGTTGTCTGTAGATCGAATCCCAAGGCAAGGAGTGGCAGGAGAAAAGTGAATTATAACATATGGCTACTTGATCCCACCCGTCGTTGTGCTATCATTCCCAACGATGGGTTGTGATAAAGAACTCGGCCCGCAAATACCGAGGGAATTCACACCCGGAACCGCCATCGGTTGCAGGCGGCAGTCATCACAGACAGGAGGCAACCACCCGTTTATTCAAATAACCACACAAAGAGAGTAGGACGCACCACCTTTGAACAGCTACCAGAGTGTTCCTGATTTACTGCATGCCTGGCAACCCGAAGTACCCGTCTACTGCGTCTATCCCCACGTCTATTCCGACTCCACCCGGTCGTTTCTGGCCGGATTTCCGGGCCGCGTCCTCTATGCGGTCAAAGCCAACGACGAGCCGGCCGTAGTCCGGCTGATGCACCAGTCCGGTATCACCGACTTTGACTGCGCCTCCCTGGCCGAAATCGCCCTGGTCACAGAAAACTGTCCTGGCGCCAAGTGCTACTTTATGGTGCCTGTGCGTCTGCGCGGCGCGGCCCGCGCCGCCCAGGAGCAATACGGCGTGCGCCATTTTGTGGTGGATCACCTGAAGGGGCTGGACCTGTTAGCCAACGAAATCGATATGAACCGGTCTGTGGTCTTTGCCCGCATGGCCGTCCACCACAATTCAGCCATCTACGATCTCTCGGCCAAATTTGGCGCTCCCCCGGAGGAGATACCCGGTCTGGTCAAGGCGATTGCCGAGATGGGCGCGGAGCCGGCCCTGGCCTTCAATGTCGGTTCGTCGGTGCGCAGCCCGGACGCCTATCGCCACGCCCTGGGCATTGCCGCCGAGGTGCTGGCCGAGCTGCCTTTCCGCCTGCGGCTGGTGGACATCGGCGGCGGCTATCCCCGCTCCTACCCCGGCTATGTGATGCCCCCGCTGGATGACTATTTTGATGTGATCCGGGAGGGGATTCGCGCCCTGCCCCTGGCCGAAGGGGGCGAGATTCTGGGCGAACCGGGCCGTGCCCTGGCCGCGCCGGGTCTCTCGGCTCTGGTAGAGGTGTTGCTGCGCAAGGATGACCGGCTTTACATCAACGACGGGCTGTACGGCATCTTCTGGGAGTTGCGCTTCGAGGGGCACAACCGTTATCCTGTGCGGGCCTATCGCAACGGACAGCCACTCAACGGCGGGGAACAGCGCTCCTTTCGGCTGCTCGGCCCCACCTGCGACTCCACCGATCAGTTGCCCGGCGCGGTCGATCTGCCGGAGGAGATCGACACGGGCGACTATCTGGAATTCGGCCACATCGGGGCCTATAGCCTGGGCGGGCGTACCCGCTTCAACGGCCATTTCAGCGACAAAATTGTCTCGATTGAGGACTGGCGCGAACTGCCGCCTATGTAACCGAAGGCTGGTACTACATAAAGATACCTGTTCACCCCCACCCAACCTCCCCCACTGTGGGGGAGGAGTTGATCCAGTTCCCTCCCTAGAATGGGGAGGGGTAGGGTGGGGTAGCTGAACAGGTACTCCAAAAGATACAGGAGAACGCCTTGCACGAATCCTTACCTGGACAAGCACCTGGACAAGCAGAAGCCGGGCAACCGATCATCACCCGTATCGAATGGGCACCTCTGGTTGGCGAACGCCCCCGGCTGGCCGGCAGCAACGCCCGGCTGGGGGTTCACGGCAGAGCGGTCACCTGCCCGCTTGCCCGGGTCACCACAGCGGACGGCGCAAGCGGTTTCGGCTGGTCGCGCATCAGCCGAGAGGAGGCCACGGGCTGGATCGGCCAGCCCGTGGCCGCCGCGCTGGAGGATATACCCTTTGCGCTGGAATATCCCCTCTGGGATCGGGCGGGGAAGCTGGCCGGGAAAGCGGTCTATGCCCTGGCAGGTGAAAGCCCGGCGAGTCTGGCCGTGGCCTGCTACGACACGACCCTCTACTTCGACGATCTCCACCTGACCGATGACAGCGCGGCCGCGGAACTGATCGCGGCGGAGGCGCTGGAAGGCGTGGCCCAGGGCCACCGCCATTTCAAAATCAAAGTGGGCCGGGGCGGGATGCACATGCCGGTTGAGGCCGGAACCCGGCGGGATATTGCCATCATCCGGGCCGTGCGCGCCGCGGTGGGGCCAGGGGCCAAAATTCTGCTCGATGCCAACAACGGCTACAATCTCAACCTGACCAAACATGTCTTGGGCGAGACCGCGGAGGCCGATATTTTCTGGATGGAGGAAGCCTTTCACGAGGACCCGATGCTCTACGCCAACCTGCGGGAGTGGATGGCAGCCGAAGGCTTGTCGGTCCTTATCGCCGACGGGGAAGGGGACGCCTCGCCCCGGTTGTTGGAGTGGGCGCAGCAGGGGCTGATCGATGTGGTGCAATATGACGTGCTGCGCCCCGGCTTCACCCGCTGGTGGAGACTCGGCTCCCAACTGGATGGCTGGCAGGTACGCTCTGCCCCCCACGCCTACGGGGGCGTCTTCGGTGTCTACGCCGGGCCCCACCTGGCCGCCCGCATCCGGGGCTTCACCTTTGCCGAGATCGATCCGGCAGAGGTGGAGGGGCTGGACGGCTCGGCCTATGCCATCCGGGATGGGCAGATGCACGTACCCGATCTGCCCGGTTTCGGGCTGGGGCTGGACGAAAAAGTCTACCAGCAGGCGGTGGCAGCCAAAGGTTTTGTGGTGGAATGATGGCAGCGGAGATGCAGTGTACTGATCAAGAAGATCGTGGAATTTGTAGGTGCGGTTTGCAACCGCACTTTTGCCCGGAGAAGTGCGGTTGCAAACCGCATCTACGTTTTATCATCTCGTTGATCAGTACAGAAGACGCCGGGAAGAGTGATGGGTAAACGCAAAGACAGACGCGAGAAGACGCAACGCTATGCGGCCATTGCCCGCAGCGCAGCCCGTTCGGTTTTGGCCGACGCGGAAATTGACGGCGGCCACGGGGGCTCGCCGCTGACGGATGATCTGCTGGCCTCCTCCGCGCATCTGGCCGGTCTGGTCACCCATTCCACCGGACACGAACTGACGAAGATGAAGAAGTTTCGCTTCCAGCTTCTGCACCGTTGGATCGCGGCCCGCAGAGAGCCTTGCCGGGTGGCCGATGTGGGGGGCGGCAAGGGGCTGCTGGCCTATCTGCTCCGGGAAAGCGGCTGGCAGGCCACAGTTATCGACCCCTTCGCTCAGAGACTTCCCGCCAAATACAAGGATTTGGAAAGCAATCGGCAGATTCGCATTGCCGAAAGCGAGCGCGTGCCCCGCCTGAGCCGCGAGTTCCAGCCAGAGATGGCGGCAGATTTCGACCTGCTGGTGGCTATGCACGCCCACGGCTGTAACATCCAACTGATCGACGCCGCGGCCGAGTTGGGCCGGGAGGTGATCCTCCTGCCCTGCTGTGTGATCCACGAGCCGATTCTGCCCCCGCCGGGAGTTCACTGGATTCAATGGTTAGTGGAGTATGTGGTGGAAAAGGGTTTTGTTGTGGAGCCTTTTCGGTTGAATTTTAAGGGGCAGAATATCGGACTCTATGCCCGGATGGGGGCTGGCGAATGACAGACCGCTCACTTCCCGTTATCATTTATACCGACGGCGCCTGCCTGGGCAACCCCGGACCCGGTGGCTGGGCGGCCATTCTGCGCTACGGCGAACACGAAAAGGAATTGAGCGGACGCTTTCGCCAGACGACCAACAACCGCATGGAGATGCGGGCCGCCATCGAAGCGCTCAACGGGCTGAAGCGGCCCTGCGCCGTGGAGATTTTCACCGACAGCAGCTATCTGCGCGACGGCATTACCAAATGGGTGATCGGCTGGCAGCGCAACGGTTGGCGCACTGCGTCCAAACAGCCGGTGAAGAATCATGACCTGTGGCGGGCGTTGCTGGCCGCGGTGGAGCGCCATACGGAAGCCGGGGGCGTGGAATGGCGCTGGACCAAAGGCCACGCCGGGGACGAATACAACGAACGGGCGGATATGCTCGCCAGCCAGGCCGCGGCCCAGGCGACGGACAGGGATCCAGCGGATGCAGAGGGGTAGATGGATTGGGGATTGGGGATTGGGGACTGGACAGCGAATCCCCAATCTCCGATCCCCAGTCCCTTCTTTTATCCTGCCGCAATCCAGCCCAACAGGTCCGCGTCCACCTCTGCCACAGCGAACTGTTTTTTGCGGCGCAGATGGATCTTCTTCTTCGCATATATCTCCTCCATCACATCCCCCACGCTTTTGCCCGCCACGGCCTGTTCGAGTGTACTCACGGCGCTTCTTCTTTTGTTGATGGAAAGACGACGCCCCCAAAATAGAACAAATTTTCTGAAATCTCAACCACTGCAAATCAGTTAAAATTGTTTTTGTAGTTGACAAACACGAACAATTGTTCTATAATTTGGAGCACCGATACAACACAAAAAAATGAATCGCTATGTCTATGCAGATTCAGGCATCCCATTTCACCGCTGCGCTCTATCTACTGCTCGATGAAACCTTCGATAATGTTCGGGGCATTTACGCAGCTATCGTCTTTGGGAGCGCCGCCATCCCTGGCGGCTGGCGTTGCCATCTGCTGCCAGGGATGGCGGCGCTTCCAACCGTTACTGGAAGAATATCCAAAGGAGAGACTTATGCAACCCCAAATCGTCAACAAACCCCCTTTTACCGTTGTCGGTATGCAGATTCGCACACAACCGATGAGTCCAGCGATCCCCCAATTGTGGGATCGCTTTGCCCCCCGTATCGACGAGATAGGCAGTATCGTCGAACCCCACGTCAGCTACGGGGTGATGGGCCATTATGACGAGAAAATGGGATTCGACTATATGGCAGGTGTAGCGGCGGATCAGTCGGGCGATCTGCCTGGAGGGATGTGTACCTGGGACGTGCCCGCTTACACCTACGCCGTCTTCGAGGCCACCCTTCCCACCCTCGGCGAAGTCTTCGGAAAGATATACAATGGCTGGCTGGCTGAAGCCGGCTACCAGCCGCTGCCCGATCTCTGTTTCGAGCGTTACGGTGAGACATTTAATCCCGAAGACCCCAACTCCAAACTATCTGTCTATATCCCTGTGGAAAAGAAGGCATAGGTCATCTCAACAATCTTATCTGCGCAACAAGGAGAACCAAAATGGCAGCGATCAACCCCTATCTCAATTTTAATGGCAACACAGAGGAAGTCTTCAACTTCTACAAATCGATCTTTGGCGGCGAGTTCAGCGCCCTCTCTCGCTTCGGGGATATGCACTTGGGAGACGAGATAACGGCCAGCGAAATGGAAAAGATTATGCACATCTCCCTACCCATCGGAGAGTCAAGCATCCTGATGGGCAGCGACACCATTGAATCGATGGGACCAGCGACCTCGGGCAGCAACTTCAACATTGCCGTCAGTCCCGACAGCAAAGAACAGGCAACCCACATTTTCAACAGTCTGGCCGAGGGCGGACAGGTGACAATGCCAATAGATTACGCGCCCTGGGGCGCATTCTTTGGGATGCTCACCGACAAGTACGGGATTGCGTGGATGGTGAACTACGAAGCGAGCGAGCAGTAGCCATCACCCCATCGGAAGTGGGACAGTGAGATAATCTCCTGCTGTCCCGCTTCTGTTGTAAGACAGGGAGCGCCCGATGCAAAAGGTCACAACTTTTCTGATGTTTGAGGGGAGAGCCGAAGAAGCGATGAACTTCTACACTTCCCTTTTCCCCAACTCGGCCATCCAGCAGATCACTCGCTATGGCCCAGAGGGGCCGGGGGCAGAGGGGAGCGTCATCCACGCCACTTTCACTCTGGCCGGTCAGGAATTGATGGCGATTGACAGCCCGGCCAAGCACGGCTTCACCTTCACCCCGTCGATGTCGTTTTACATCTCCTGCCAGAGCGAAGCAGAGATCGACGAGCTTTTCGCCAGGCTCTCCGCGGGCGGTGAGGTTTTGATGCCTTTGGCACCCTATCCCTTCAGCCCGAAGTTCGCATGGATGGCTGACCGATTCGGCGTCTCCTGGCAGTTGACCCTTGCCCCAGAGCCGGCGGACACCCTACCGGTCAGCGACTGACTTTTGCGTTTCTATCACCCCAGGAAAGAGCAAACGAATGGACGCCAGACAGAAGATCACACCCTACCTCTGGTTTAACGACAACGCGGAGGAGGCGGTCAATTTCTACCTCTCCATCTTCGCCGACTCGAAGATTCTCAACCTGTCCCGCTATCCCGATGAAGTCCCCGACCTGGGCGGGAAGGCGATGAACATTGCCTTCCAACTGGAGGGGCAGAAGTTTATCGCCCTCAACGGCGGGCCGATGTTTCAGTTCACCGAAGCCATCTCCCTCTTTGTGGGTTGCGAGACACAGGAGGAGGTGGACGAACTGTGGGCGAAGCTCACCGCAGACGGGGGCCAAGAGCAGCCCTGCGCCTGGCTGAAGGACAAATTCGGCCTCTCCTGGCAGATTGTCCCCCGGCAGTTGGGCGAATTGCTGAGCGACCCGGACCCGGAGAAGTCCCAGCGGGTGATGCAGGCAATGCTGCAAATGAGTAAAATCGACATCGCCACTTTGCAGGCGGCCTATGACGGCGTGTAATTCGGACGAACTTTCACAAAGGAGCGGACAATGAGCGGAGTACGCGTGTTGGTCGGGACCCGCAAGGGTGCATTTATTCTCATATCGGACGAAAGACGCAAAGAGTGGAATGTGAGCGAACCCCACTTTGCGGGCTGGGAGATGTATCACCTGAAGGGTTCGCCCATCAATCCCAACCGGATTTATGCTTCCCAGTCCACTGGCTGGTTCGGCCAGTTGATCCAGCGCTCGGATGACGGCGGCAAGACGTGGGAACCGGTGAACAACGAATTTGCCTATGACGGCGAGACCGGCACCCACCAGTGGTACGACGGCACCCAGCACCCCTGGGAGTTCAAGCGGGTCTGGCTGCTGGAGCCGTCTTTGCACGACGCCGATACGGTCTACGCCGGGGTGGAGGACGCGGCTATCTTCCGCAGCCAGGACGGGGGGCAAAGCTGGCACGAACTGCCCGGTCTGCGCCACACAAAGGGCGAACTTTGGCAGCCCGGCGCAGGTGGGATGTGTCTGCACACAATCGTCCAGGACCCGGCCAATCCGAACCGCCTGTATGTGGCGATTTCGGCCGCGGGGGCCTTCCGCACAGACGACGGCGGCGAGAGCTGGCTGCCCATCAACAAAGGGCTGCTCTCCCCCTTCGAGCTGCCGGACAAAGACGCGGAGGTCGGCCACTGCGTACACAGCATCGCTATGCACCCGTTCCGGCCCGATGTGCTCTTTATGCAGAAGCATTGGGATGTGATGCGCAGCGACAACGCTGGCGGGATGTGGAGCGAAGTCAGCGGCAACCTGCCCACGGATTTCGGCTTCCCCATCGCCGTCCACGCCCACGAGCCGGAGACGGTCTACGTCGTGCCCATCAAAAGCGACTCGGAGCATTTCCCGCCGGATGGCAAGCTGCGGGTCTATCGCAGCCGCACAGGCGGCAACGAATGGGAGGCATTGACCGACGGTCTGCCCCAGAGCGATTGCTACGTCAATATCCTGCGCAGCGCTTTTGCGGTGGATTCCCTGGATTCCTGCGGTCTCTACTTCGGCACAACCGGCGGCCAGGTCTACGCTTCTGCCGATTCTGGCGATAGTTGGATGCCAATTGTGCGGGATCTACCGGCGGTGCTGTCGGTGGAAGTGCAAACCTTGCGATGATACGCGTCGTCATACCCCATCACCTGCGCCGCTTGACCAACGCAGGCAAGGAAGTCCAGCTGGAAGTGGCGGGGCCAGTCACCCAGCGTTCGGTGCTGGATGCGCTGGAAGAGAAGTACCCGATGCTGCGGGGCACCATCCGGGAGCACGGCACGCTCAAGCGCCGGGCCTTCATCCGCTTCTTTGCCTGCGAGCAGGACCTCTCCCACCAGCCGGTGGACGCACCCCTGCCGGGGGCTGTGGCGGCAGGCAAAGAACCCTTTCTGATTGTTGGCGCAATGGCGGGGGGATAAAAGAGAGGTGAAACGTGAAACGTGAGATCGAACGGCGATCTCACGTTTCACGTTTCAGATCTTTAACGCTGGGGCAATTCGCTGATCCGCGACGATCCCTGTCGGGCTGTGTCTGTCTCTTCCAGGGCCAGCGCCGACGGCAGTTTGATCCCGAAAATGTTGTTATAAACCCCGCCCGCCATCTCGTGATTCTCGCGCACACCGCCGTAATCCGTCAACCCGCTCGCCGAATCCACCTGCACGTAGAGACAGGTATCCGCGGCCAGTGCCGGGGGAGATTGGCTCAGATCCTGCCAGTAGAACAGGTCATTGACGGTGAATGTCACCGTCTCACCCGGCTCCAGGGGCAGGGCCGGCGGCGTAATACCCCACACCATCCCGTGGGATGACTGGCTCGGCCAGGTCTGATTGACCGCCGTGGGTGCCGAAGAGGGATTGATGTAGAGGTCCACCCAGAACTCCTCGGTGACAGGGAGAGTTCCCCGGTTTCGGATGGTGATGCGCAGATCATCTCCCATCGGCACCACATTTTCCACCACCAGGTCGGGTCCAGGCGGCAGCGTCGTCGCAATCGTCGTCGCAATCATTGGCAGGAATGTGCGGAAAGGCAGATCCAAAGAGCGTGTCAGGCCCGCCTCAGCGTAACCGGCTGCCGGGGCGGCCACACAGGAGGGCGGAACCGCCACGCGGCCTGCGTCGAAGACTACCATTTCTTCCAGATCGGTCAGATTGGGCGAAGTGTTCTGGCCGATGGAGATGGAGACGCAGCCACTCCCGGGGTTGTAGACCTGATGGGAGGCCGGAATCCAGCTTGCGCCGTCTTGCCAGAAGACCGCATTCCCCCCTTCCAGGGAGCAATCGAGGATAGAAAGGGCGGTGAACTTGCTGCCCTGTTTGATGTGGGCATAGACATAAGCGCCGGTGCTGTCGAAGGGTGCATCGCCAGAGTGGACTGCTCTCCCTGGAATAGCCCCTAATATGGACAGACCCAAGCTCAGCCACCCGTCGCCTGACGCGCTGCCGGTTATGTACCAGGTATTGGCGCCGCTGGCAGACGCCGTGGGATTCGTTCCGCCAACAGTGGTGGAGCTTTGAAGCGGCGCTCCTGTTTCGGTGACATAGAATGCCCAGGCATAGGAGCTCAGAGTGGAAGTAGAATCAACCACATGCACATACGGGACGCTCGCTTTTGATATATAACTGGCTGGCACGCGCGCTGTCAGCTGTAGCGGCGAAACGTAGGTGGTCGCAAGGGCTACATCATTCCAGTAGACGGTGGAGCCAGCGGCGAAGTTTGAACCGTTCAGGGCAATTGTAAACTCAGCCGCGCCTACTTTGACTGATTTGGGATTCAAACCCGTAATCGCTGGCCCCTTCGGGCAGTAGCCAATGGACAGCCCGCTATCGGTCGCGACATAGGCAGTCCAATCTTCGCTGACGGTAATGCGGTTGATGGAATTGCCGCCCAGCCCCTGGCTGGTTGTCTTGTTGGCGAACTGGACACCGCCGTTGAGGGAGACCGAGAGACCGCCTGTCGTCGCCGCGTAGACTGTATTGATAGCCACAAACACATCTTTCACGTCATTCGACCCCAACCCACTGCTGGTTGTCCGGCTGAAAAAGGTTGCGCCGCCATCCAGCGAGATCGAAAGCCCCCCGGCTGTCGCCGCCACCACCCCATTGTCCAGGGCCTGAACAGCGCGAACTACATTGCTGGCCAGCCCATCAGCGGTTGTCTTGTTGGTAAAGGTCTGGCCGCCATCGGTGGAGATTGACAAGCCGCCCGCGGTCGCAGCATAGACAGTTTTGCCCTTTGCATCAACACCGTAGACTTTGTTACTGCCCAGGCCATTCTGGACGGTCCTGTTGCTAAAGGGTTTGTCGAAGGGATTGTTCCAGTTAAACTGGGTAGCAATGGACAACCCGCCCTCAGTGGCAGCAAAGAATGCGCTATCAGATACAGCGATGTCGTAGATTTGATTGCTGCCCAGGCCCTGTTCGGTCTTCATTCTGAATGGAAAGCTTTTGCCTCCGTCATGGGAGACCGACATGCCCTGATCCGTTGCCACATAGACTCCCTTGCCATTGGCAAATAGATCATTGATCTTCACGCTCGACAGACCCGTAAAGGTTGTCTTGTTCGTAAAACTCTTGCCGCCGTTGGTTGAGATGGCAAGTCCATTCTCCGTTGCGGCAAAGACCGAGCTACCACTGACAAAGACGCCTGTAACCCGGTTGCTGCCCAACCCATTCGCGGTGGTCCTGTTCGTGAATTGACAAAGTTCTGGACCGACTGTTGGGGCGGCGGTGGGCGTGCGTGTGGGCGTCAGCGTATAGGTGGGCGTAGCCGTGGGCGGGGTATCGGTGCAGACGCCGATGCCCAGGCCACCGTTGGCTGTTGCCACATAGACTGTCCCGCTGCTGGCATAGACGCCTGTCAGAACGTTGCTGCCCAAGCCGTTATTCGTCGTCCGGTCGGTGAAGAGATTGCCCCCATCGGTGGAGACAGCCAGCCCGCCGCCATAGGTTGCTGCATAGATTGTGTTGCCGACTGCATACACGCCAAAGACAAAGTCGCTGCCCAGACCGTTGGCGCTCCTCCGGTTGCTATAGCTTTTGCCGCCGTCAGTGGAGATAGCCAGACCGCCCTGGGTTGCCGCGTAGACATTGCTCCCGCTGACGTAGACACCGAAGACCCTGGCATCGGCCAGGCCGTCGTTGGTATCGTAAGTGAGGAAGAATTCGTCCCCGCTGCCGTAGTCCGGGAAGGAGATGGAGACGCCCCCATTCGTAGCCAGATAGATGAGACCGTTACTGACATAGACGCCATACAGGTAGTCGCTGCCCAGATTGCTGCTCTGCCGGGTGCGGTTGACAAAGCTATTGCCCCCGTTGGTCGAGATGAAGAGGCCGCTGCCGTAGGTGGCCGCGTAGATGGTGTTGCCGCTGACAAAGACGCTGCGCACAGGGCTATTGCCCAATCCATTGGCCGTTTTGTTGGTGAAGCTGATGCCGCCGTCGGTAGAGATGGACAAGCCTTTGTTCGTCGCCACATAGAGTGTGTTGCCGCTCACATAGACGCCCCAGACCCAATTGTCCCCCAGCCCATTGGCGACCGTGCGGTTGGTGAAGCTGTTGCCGCCGTCGGTAGAGATGGACAAGCCTTCCCGGGTGGCGGCATAGACAGTATTGCCTACGGCATAGATGCCGTTGACCCAATTGTGGCCCAGCCCGTTGGCAGTGGTTCTGGCCGCAAAGTTCACAGCCGGATAGCTCTGACAGAGGGAGGGTGTCGGTGTGATAGTTGGCGTGTTGGATGCGGTGGGCGTCACCGTCGGCGGTTGGGTCGGCGTCAGCGTGGGCAGGGGCGTGTCTGTAGGCGTGGGCGTGTCTGTACGCGTCGGCGTGACCGTCGGTGTGTAGGTCGGCGTGCTGGTGAAGGTAGGCGTCCAGGTGGGCGTCAGTGTAAGGGTGGGTGTATGGGTCGGCGTTGGCGTTGTGGTAAGCGTGGGCGTGGGCGTATCCGTGGCGAAAGTAGCCCCATTGCTACACAGAATCGCCAGGCCGCTCTGGGTGGCCGCATAGACGATGCCATTCCGAACGAAAACGCCCCGCACGGTATTGCTGCCCAGATCGTTGGCAGTGGTCTTGTTGATAAAGCTGTTGCCCCCATCCGCGGAGACGGAGAGGCCGTTCTCTGTGGCTACATAAAGTTTACCGCTGCCAAAGTAGACGCGGCTGAGTTTGTTGCTGCCCAGCCCATCGGCAGTCGTCCGGTTGGCATAGGAAGCGCCGCCGTCCGTCGAGATGAACAGCCCTTTGTCAATCGTCGTGACGTAGAGGGTCCCGCCGCTTAGGTGAAGATCCGTCACAATGCCGAGCGCGTGGCTGGCAAAGGTTGCGCCCCCATCCCGAGAGATGAGCACGCCTTCATACGTCCCCACGTACAGTGTGCTGCCCTGGCCGGCAACCACAAAGAGATGGGTTCCCAGCCATCGATTGGTAAAGGAAGCGCCGCCGTCGCTGGAGATTGACAGACCGCCGGAGGTGGCAGCATAGACCAGATTGCCGTCAACAAAGACGCTGTTGACAAATGAACTGCCCAGCCCATTGGCATCGGTTCGATTGACAAAGCGCTTGCCCCCGTCGGTGGAGATGGAGAGACCGCGATCCGTCGCGGCGTATAGTTTGCCGCCGCTGACTTGCAGGCTGCGGATGGTGTTATCCCCCAGCCCATCGGCAGTTGTTCTGTTGACGAAACTGTTGCCCCCATCGCTGGAGATTGACAGCCCGTTCCACGTCCCCGCATAGACCAGATTGCCCTCGGCGTAGACGATATTGACATCGTTGTTGCCCAGGCCGTGGGCTGTGGTCTTGTTGCGGAACTCGCAGATAGCCGGTGTGGGCGTCGGCGTCAAAGTATAGGTTGGCGTAAAGGTCGGGGCCGGTGCGCCGTCGTTGCAGACGCCCATCGCCAGACCGCTCTGGGTGCCGACGTAGATCGTCCCGCCGCCGCCGTAGACGCTGAAGAGTGTATTGCTCGCCAGCCCGTTGGCGGTTGTCCGGTTGACAAAAGTTGCGCCGCCATCCGTCGAAATCGACAGGCCGCCTTTGGTTGCGACATACAGCGCGCCGCTGTTGGCGTAGATTTTTGCGATGTTGATGTGACCCAGACCGTTGGCTGTGGTTTTGTTCACAAAGCTGTTGCCGCCATCCGTCGAGATGGACAGACCCCGCTCTGTTCCCGCATAGACTGTGCTGCCACTGACGAAGAGGCTGAAAACCCGGTTGTGGCCCAGACCGTTGGCGGTCGTCCGGCTGGTAAAACTATTGCCCCCATTCGTCGAGATGGAGAGACCGCCGTATTCCGTCCCCGCATAGACGGTGGAGCCGACGACATAGACTGCATTGACTGTGTTCCGGCCCAAACCGTTGGCTGTGGTTCGGTTGACAAAGGTTTGGCCGCCGTCGGTGGAGATGGAGAGGCCATTAACCGTTGCCACATAGACTGTGCTGCCAAGCGCATAGACACCCAGCGTAATGTTGTGCCCCAGTCCGTTGGCGGTGGTCCTGTTGGTGAACTTGTCGCCGCCATCGGTCGAGATGGAGAGACCGCTCCAGGTGGCCGCATAGACTGTGCTGCCAACGACATAGACGCCCATCACCTGGTTGTGACCCAAACCATTGGCGGTACTCTTATTCTTAAAACTCTTGCCGCCATCGGTCGAGATAGATAGACCGCTTCTGGTCGCCGCATAGATTGTGTTGCCAACGACATACAGATCATTGGCTGCGTAGTCGCCCAGACCGTGGGTGGGCAGCCGGTTGATAAAGGCGGGCGGCAGATAGAGCGCGCAGTTGCCGGGAACGGTCGTCGGCGTGTGGGTGGGCGTGGCTGTGGATGTGGGCATACCGACGGGGGTCTGGGTGGGCGTCGGGGTCATCACTGCGCCGGCATAGAATCCCAGCGCATAGGCGGGCACGGAGCTATCGCTCTTTGTGCCCTCGCCCAGCTCGCCGTTGCGGTTCATCCCCCAGCACTGGACGCCACCCCCCGCCACCACCGCACAGGTATGATAGCCGCCGCCGGAGACGACAGTCGCACGCCCGCTCAAACCCAGCACATCCAACGGCACTGGGCTATCGTTCTTTGCGCCGTTGCCCAACTGCCCATTTTGATTATTGCCCCAACATTTGACACTTCCATCTGTCATCAGCACACAGGTGTGGGAATCGCCAGCGCTGATCGCGCTTGTGCTGCCGGTCAGCCCCACCACATTCAGCGGCACGCTGCTGTACGGCTCCCACAGATCGTCGCCCAGTTGACCGTTGAAATTGCTTCCCCAGCAGCGGGCAGCGCCACTGGTCAGCAGGGCACAGGTATGGCTGTTTCCGGCTGCCAGGGCGCGTACACCGCTGCTCAGCCCCACCACATCCGCCGGCACTTTGCTGTTGGTGTATGGATTCCCGTTGCCCAGCTTGCCGCTGCTCGCTTCTCCCCAACACTTGGCAGCGCCACTCGTCGTCACCGCGCAGGTGTGGGCACTGCCCGCCACGATGGAAGCTACGCCACTGGTCAACCCAACCACATCTACGGGCAGCAAGCTCTGGGTTGTCGAGTTATTGCCTAATTCACCACGCGAGTTGAATCCCCAACATTTGACGCCGCCGCTTTCCAGCAGAGCGCAACTATGCCAGCCAGCCGCGGCAATCGCTACCACGCCGCTGGTCAACCCGCGCACATCCACCGGAGTGTAGCTGTCGATCCGCGATCCGTTGCCTAGCTGGCCGTAGAAATTCCACCCCCAGCATTGGACGCCGCCCCCATCCGTCAGTGCGCAGGTATGTCTGGACCCTGCGGTCAGCATACGGACGCCGCTGGTCAACCCCTGTACGTCTACGGGTGAACTGCTGCTATTCCTCGTGCCATCGCCCAGTTGACCGGCGATATTCGATCCCCAACAGCGGACGCCGCCGCTGCTGGTCACGGCGCAGGAGTGTTCACTCCCTGCGGCAACGGTAATGGCCGAAGATACGGGTGTACTCGTCGGTGTGGGACTCTCTGTCGGTGTGGGTGTCGCTGTACTTGTCAGAGTTGGCGTATTCGTCCGGGTTGGCGTACTTGTCAATGTGGCCGTATTCGTAGCCGTATTCGTCGGTATGGGTGTGATCGTCGCCGTGTCGGTCGGGGTCTGCGTGCCCATCGGTGTATTTGTCGTTGTTGGCGTATTGGTTGCTATGGGTGTGTTCGTCGCCGTGTTCGTCGCCGTGTTCGTCGCCGTGTTCGTCGCCGTGTTCGTCGTTGTGGCGGTCGGCGTCTGCGTGCTCACCGGTGTATTTGTCGCTGTGGGCGTGTGGGTCGCTGTAGGCGTGTTTGTCGCCGTGTTCGTCGTTGTGGCGGTCGGCGTCTGCGTGCTCACCGGTGTATTTGTCGATGGGGGCGTGTTTGTTGATGTGGAAACACTCGTCGGTGTACTCGTCGCGATGGGGATCAGGTTACCGCTGCCTGCCAATCCACTCACTGGTTCGGGCGACAGACTGTTGTTGGTCGTTCCGCTACCTAACTGTCCATACGAGTTTTGCCCCCAACAGTAGACACCGCCAGCGGTCAGCGCACAGGTGTGGTACGCGCCGGTCGCAAGCACGCTGACAGCCCCGGATAGCCCGCTTACATCTACGGGTACGGTACTGTTTATTACGGTGTTGTTGCCCAGTTGCCCGTTGTTGTTAAGTCCCCAACACTTGACACCGCCATTCTCCATTAATACACAGGTATGATACTCCCGAGAAGCCATTGCCCCGGCGTTGACCAGAGGGGTGCCCATATCGACAGGTATGTTTTCGTATTGGTTTGCGCTCTGGCCCAATTGGCCCAGGCTATTGCTTCCCCAACACCTGGCGCTGCCGTCCGTCAGCACCGCGCAGCTATGATAGGAGCCAGCGACAATTAGCTGCACACCGCCGGTCAATCCCTGGACATTCACGGGCACGCTGCTGTTGGTGTACCTGCCATTGCCCAGTTCACCAAAGCCATTGTACCCCCAGCATTGGACGCTGCCATTTGCCAACAGCGCGCAGGCGTGATCGCCGCCCGCGGCCAGGGCCACCACCTTACCGGCCAATCCGATCACATCCACCGGCAGCGTAGCTCTGTAGGCCGTTGCACCGTTGCCCATCTGTCCATAGGAATTGTGTCCCCAACACTTGACGCCCCCATCAGCCATCAACCCACAGGTAAAGCGATTGCCCACCGCCAGCGCAGTCACACCGCTGGACAGCCCGCTCACATCTACGGGCACAGTGCTCTGGCTGGTGGAGCCGTTGCCCAATTGACCGTAGCCATTCTGCCCCCAACACTTGACACCACCTGCGGTTGTCAGCGCGCAGGTGTGATAGGTGGCCGCGGCCACAGCCACTACGCCGCTGCTCAGCCCATATACATCCACCGGTGTTGTGCGGTTGGATATGCTTCTGTTGCCAAGCTGACCGGTATTGTTCAAGCCCCAACATTTGACGCCGCCGCTGGTGGTCACTACGCAGTTGTGATAATTGCCGGTCGATAGGGCGGCAACACTAGGCGTGGATGCCGTTGGGCTGGGTGTCGATGTATTCGAGGCAGTCGCCGTCAACGTCGGCGTACGGGTAGACGTGGCCGTCTCTGTGGCCGTCGGTCTCTGGGTCGGCGTGCTGGTGGATGTGGCCGTCTCTGTGGCCGTCGGTCTCTGGGTCGGTGTGCTGGTGGATGTGGCCGTGTCCGTGGCCGTCGGTGTCTGGGTCGGCGTGCTGGTGGATGTGGCCGTGTCCGTGGCCGTCGGTCTCTGGGTCGGTGTGCTGGTGGACGTGGCCGTATCGGTTATCGTCGGCGTCGGCGTGGATGTACTCGTGCTGGTATGGGTCGGCGTCGGTGTGGGCCGCGGCTCACACACGCCCAGCGATAGACCGGCCGTAGTGCCTGCATAGAGGATTGCGTTGTCTGCATAGACCCGCAGGAGGAAATTGCCCCCCAGTCCATCCGCCTTTGTTTGGTTGGTGAAGGTAGCGCCCCCGTCGATGGATACGGATAGCCCTTTGGATGTAGCCGCATAGAGTGTGCTGCCGCTGAATGTGAGCGCATTTACCAGATTGTTTCCCAGGCCATCGGTCGTCGTTCGATTGACAAAGCTCTCTCCCCCATCCGACGAAACAGAGATGCCCCCTTTTGTGGCCGCATAGACCACATTTCCCGCCACATAAACCCGGTAGACAACCTTATCACCCAGACCGTTGGCCGTTGTCCGGTTGACAAAGCTATTGCCCCCATCCGTCGAAATGGCGAGACCGTCATTGGTCGCCGCGTAGAGAGTGCTTCCCTGCACAAAGAGACCGTTGACGTAATTGCCGCCCAGACCGTTGGCGATTGTCCGGTTGGTAAAGCTGTTTCCTCCATCTGTCGAAATGGCAAGACCGCCCTGGGTGGCTACATAGAGGGTAGCGTCAGTAGCGAAAATGTCCCAGATGGCGTTGCTGCCCAGGCCGTGGGCTGTGGTGCGGGTGGTAAAACTGCTGCCACCATCGGTAGAGATGGAAAGCCCGCTGTCCGTGCCCACATAGAGGGTGTTGCCCTCCACAAAGAGAGCCCGCGCCACATTGCTGGCCAGCCCCTGCCCGCTATCCCTGTTGACAAAGCTCTGCCCCCCATCGGTCGAGATGGAAAGACCGCTGTAGGTCGCCACATAGAGAGTGTTGCCACTGGGGTAGATTCCGTAGATGAAATTGTGGCCCAGACCATTCGCCGTCGTCCGGTTGCTGAAGATATAGGGCGGATAGATCTGGCAGGCAGACGGCGTGGGTGTGGCTGTCGCCGTCGGCGTGGCTGTAGGCAGAACCGGTGTGGCCGTATCGGTCGGCGTGGCTGTGGGCGGAATCGGCGTATCCGTAGCTGTGGCAGTATCCGTCGGCGTGGCCGTGGGCGGGACAGGCGTGTCGGTGGCCGTGGCCGTATCCGTCGGCGTGGCTGTGGGCGGGATAGGCGTATCCGTAGCCGTGGCCGTATCTGTCGGCGTGGCTGTGGGCGGGATAGGCGTATCCGTAGCCGTGGCCGTATCTGTCGGCGTGGCTGTGGGCGGGACAGGCGTATCCGTAGCCGTGGCTGTATCTGTCGGCGTGGCCGT
>JAHDWH010000065.1:19420-28474 GCA_023384455.1 Caldilineaceae bacterium
AGGCGTATCCGTAGCCGTGGCTGTATCTGTCGGCGTGGCCGTGGGCGGGACAGGCGTATCCGTAGCCGTGGCCGTATCCGTCGGCGTGGCCGTGGGCGGGACAGGCGTATCCGTAGCCGTGGCCGTATCCGTCGGCGTGGCTGTGGACGGGAGAGGCGTGTCGGTGGCCGTGGCCGTATCCGTCGGCGTGGCCGTGGGCGGGATGGGCGTATCCGTAGCCGTGGACGTGGGCGGAATCGGCGTGTCGGTGGCCGTGGCCGTATCCGTATCCGTCGGCGTGGCTGTGGGCGGGATGGGCGTGTCGGTGGCCGTGGCCGTATCCGTCGGCGTGACTGTGGGCGGGACAGGCGTATCCGTAGCCGTGGCTGTATCTGTCGGCGTGGCCGTGGGCGGAATCGGCGTGGCCGTATCCGTCGGCGTGGCCGTGGGCGTGGGCGCGGCTGCCACATCGCTGATCCTGGCGATGATGGCATCATTGCCGCTGCTGTAGGCGCGGATAGGCGAACCCCAGGTAGCACTGCCATAACCCACCACATAAATATTGCCGCTGCTATCCACCCCAACCGCGCTCCCCTGCTCATCCCCGCTTCCGCCCAGAAAGGCATTCCAAATCAACCCACCGCTGGAAGTCAATTTGACAGCAAAGGCGTCGTTGTGCCAACTCGGGCTGCCTGTGGTAAAGGCGCGCACAGGCGATCCCCAGGTATAGCTGCTGCGTCCCGCCACAACCAGATCACCGCCGCCATCCAGGGCAAGGCCGCGGCTTTCGTCCACGCCATAGCCGCCCAGAAATGTATTCCACGTCAGATTACCGCTGGCGTCCAGGCGGGCGACAAAGCCGTCTCGACTGCCGCTGCCATAGTGAGCGCGCAGAGGCGATTCCCAGGTTGCCTCGCTGTATCCCGCTACATAAACGCTGCCGCCATTGGCCGCGATAGCGTTGCCTTCATCCGCGGCATACTCGCCAAGAAACGTATGCCATACCAACCCGCCGCTGCTATCCAGCAAGGCGACAAAGGCGTCGGTAGTGCCTATACTGTAGGGGTCAGCATCGGGGGTGTAGGCGCGCACGGGCGAACCCCACGTGGCGTCGCTCACGCCCGCCAAATAGACGTAGCCGCTGCTATCCACGGCGATTGCCTGCCCCTTATCATCCCCGGCCCCGGTAGGGCTGTCAGTGGCGTCTCCGCCCAGAAAAGTATTCCACAGCAGGTTACCGCTGTTGTCCACTTTGGCGACAAAGGCTTCGTAGACACCGCCGCCAAAAGCACGCACGGGCGAACCCCAGGTAGCCTCGCTGAAGCCCGTCACATAGACATTTCCGCTCCCATCCATAGCAATGGAACGGTTGACATCCTCCCAGCTACTGCCCAGGAAGGTATTCCAGACCAGCGCGCCGCCGCTATCCAACTTGGCGACAAAGACGTCGTCGTTGCTGGTGCCGCTGTGGGCGTTTATGGGCGAACCCCAGCTATTGTCGCTATGGCCGGCCACATAAACATTGCCGCTGCCATCCAGCCCGACAGAATAGCCCAAGTCATAGCTGCTGCTGCCCAGGAAGGTGTGCCAGACGAGGGTTCCATTGGCATCGAATTTGGCGGCAAAGATATCTTTGGCCCCGCTGTAGCTACGCACCGGCGAACTGCCCCAGGCCGCGTCGCTATAGCCCACTACGTAGTGATTGCCGCTGGCATCCACGGCAATCCCGTAACCGTTATCTCGCCCGCTGCCGCCGGCAAAGCTGTTCCAGGCGAAAGCCGGGGTCGTTCCGGGGGCTGTGGTAGCCGTCGGCGTGGGCGTCGCACTATTGGTCGGTGTACTGGTCGGTGTGAGAGTAGCCGCTGCCGTCGGTGTATGCGTTGCCGTATTGGTGGGTGTTGGCGTGGGGGCAATCGGGGGGATCTCATACTGGCCAATCCGATTGAGCGTTGTCGCGTTGTCGCCTGTGCTGGCAAAATAGCCGCCCGCATAAAGCATTCCACCGCTGACAGCGATGGCGTTGACTGCGCCGTCCAGGCCCGGCCCCAGGGCTGACCAGGAGCCGCCATTCCACCTGGCGATGCGATCGGCATTGGCCACGCCGCCTGCGTCTGTGAATTCGCCCCCCACGAAGATATCGCCCCCAGTGGCAACGAGGGCGTGGACCCGGTTGTTGACCCCGGACCCCAGCGCAGACCAGGACGCGCCGTTCCAGCGGGCCAGATAGTCGGCGTTGGCATCGCCGCCGGCATCGGTGAAATCACCACCCGCGTACACATCGCTCCCGTTGACGGCAATCGTTCGGACCAGCCCATTCAGTCCGCTGCCCAGGGCGACCCAAGTGGAGCCATTCCACACGGCGATCCGGTCGGCGTTGCCATCGCCCCCGGCATCGCTAAAATGGCCCCCCGCGTAGAGATTGCCGCCACTCATCACCAGAGCCAGAGGCGCGCTATTGAGACCAGAGCCTACCGCTGACCAGCTATTGGTCGTGCTATTCCAGCGGGCGATATTGTCTGCGTTGGCGTCACCCCCCGCGTCGCTAAAAGTACCGCCAACGTAGACATCACTCCCGTTCACAGCCAGCGCGTCTACCGTACCACTCCCCAACCCCACCCCGAGCGCAGACCAGGCAAAGCCATCCCAGCGGGCAATGCGATCCGCATTGGTGTCGCCGCCCGCATCATTGAATATCCCACCCACATAGAGATCGTTCCCGCTGATGGCCAGCGCGCTGACGCTGCCATTCAGCCCGGAGTCCAGGGCAAACCAGAAGATACCATCCCAGGCGGCGATGAAAGAGGTGCCCGGCTGGCCGCCTGCTTCGGTGAAACTGCCCGCTACATAGACATACCCGTCGGTGATGGCAATCGCATCCACGCCACCCATCTCATCCAGCCCGCTATCGAGCGCGTACCAGACGCCGCTCTGCTGGGCAGAGGGCGCGGCCCCAACGCTCTGGGGCCAGAGAATTGGCCCCCGCTGAGTGTCCAAGACGACATTCCAACCGGTCAGATCGATACTGCCTTGCTCGCCCAATGCCAGATTCAGGCTGCCGTCGCGGTTACGCACCCGTTCGGCTGGAATACTCTTTGTTTGGGCTGGCGCAGAGGTCGCCACTGGCGCCGATCCCAGGGCCAGAAGGATAGCCGAGAGAGCCACCGCCATAGCCAGGGCATACCGCCACAAGCCAGATCGTAACTGCTCACCCCCTCCCAACCTCCCCCACAGTGGGGGAGGAGTCGATCCAGCTTCCTCTCTGGAATGGGGAGGGGTAGGGTGGGATGGCTCAACAGTTACATCAGATCGCAGAATTGACCCAAAATTGAATGTTCCCATTATCTATCCTTCCGGCATACCACAACCGGTCAGCGCCTATCGAAAACATGCGGCCCATCGAGCCGGGCATCTGCCTGCTCGTGGCCCCCCACTGCTCTGCTGCTTTAACGAACCCGACTACCCACTGGGAAAAGAACGCGGATTGGGCGGAAAAGGCGGATTTTCTGTACTGGTCAACGAGATGGTCAAACGTAGGTGCGGTTTGCAACCGCACTTTCACCCGAAGAAGTGCGGTTGCAAACCGCACCTACAGATTTCACGATGTTTTTGACCAGTACAAAAAGGCGGATTTCCGCGGAGCGTTCCACAGTTTTTCGCTTTCTATCCGTTTGAATCCGCTCAATCCGCGTTCTATAGTTGGAATTGCTGGACCGCCGCTTGATCCGCTGCAAGTCTCTCCATCTCATGGATGTCGCGGGCAATGCGGACGATGGGTAGTCCGCCACAAAGAGAGGGGGGGTGATGCTACTACTCATCAAGAATAGTGCGATAACCCAATACTTTCTATACGTTTTAATCACGAATTACAAGAAATGTCAGTCAGTACTTAAGTATGGGATGATGTATATTCCGGGCAAAGGTAACTGCTCAGGCATCCTCTGCTTATTAACCACGGAAAACACGGAACACACGGAAAGAAGCGCAGAACTTCCGCGTATTCTGTGTATTCAGTGGTTATTTTGTCGTCGGCTGAGTAGTACGGGCAAAGGGGGAATCGTTGAGGGGAGGGAGACGCAACCTATGCGGATAGCCAGTGGGACAAATCCCGCCCGATCAATCCCTGGAGTTGCAGGATATCTTCCCGGTAGTCGGCGGTCAGCCGGCTCCGGGTTTCGGGGTGGAGGGGCGGCGGGGGGGCAAGATTGAGCTTCTGATCCACACAGCGAAGCAGTGAGAACAGCGCAGAGCTTCCGGATTTGGGGAGAAAGGGGGTGAGTCGTCGAAAGTGTTCGGGGTGAGTTGCCAGATTATGCAACCGGCGGCTTCTGGGCTGTCGCGTTACATTGCTGAGCCGTAGCTCCGGCATAAAATTCTCGTCTATGCGCCAGCGCGATTGCCGTATTGGCAGATCGCGCTCGGCCGCTATGCTCTGCAAAAAATGGACGAATACGGGTATCCTGCGCGGCAAACTCGGCTATGATCCTCGCTGAATCATCCGTCGAGCCGTCATCCACAATGATAAATTCAAAGTGACCGAAACTCTGAGCGAGAATCGAGCGGATAGCGTCCGCCACGTAGCGCTCAGAATTGTAGACAGGCATCAATACAGAGATAAGTAGCTTATCCATAGCATAGAAGCAACAGTGGCACCATTGAGTCTCAGTATCCCTTGGATCAATCCCTAAATATGACTCAACTTCCGAAGGTTTCAAGATCCTCCACAGGAGATGTGAGCCCACTTAGGGCATCCTTCAATTTAACCCGATCAAAGGAAGGGGGGATCCACAGACGCTGGCCTGATTCTGGATTCATCTCCGGGTTGGGGGTTGCGTTCGTTTCTTCTTGTCTGTCCATTAGTTCCTCCAAGGTGGGTAAGTGTTGCTTATAGATGCATTGCAGGATAGCAAGCTAGAACCTGATAGCCATCCTGCCGCGCTATCAGATGTCCAACCACACCCTCGCTGCCGTCCTGCACCCAGGCGTGGGTTTTGAGTTTGCCGACGGGCCGGGTGGCTGCCCCGTAGTAGAGCGTTGTGCCCACCCCCCGCCGCCGCAGCATTGACTGGGCGGCGATGGCCCGGTGCAGGCAGGTGGTGGGGAGGGGGGAGCGATGCCAAATTTGGAAAATGACCCTGCGTACCTCCTGCACGGCCCGCTGCCGGTCAGGGCCGGTCAGCTCCGGTTGCCGGGGTCTGCGCTCCATCCAGCGGGTCAGGTGGCGGAAGGGAACAATCCCCAGGGCACAGCGCGCGGTCAGCAGATAGACGGTTGCTTCGCCGAGGAGGAGCAGAGCGGCCAGCCTTTTGCGCCACTTCTCAATGGGCGGTGGCATAGTCAATCCGAACCAACCCAGCAGCGGACAACTTCTGCACAAGCGCAGCCACTTCGACCCGGCAGGTCTGCTCGTCCACCGCATATTCCCGGCCCAACTGGGCGCAGACGGCGCTGAGTGTAACCGGCGTCCCGATCAGCTCCCACACCCGCCCCGCGGTCTCGTTGAGGGAATAGCAGTAGTTGGCCTGGGTGTCAATCGCCAGCAACTCGTCGTCCAGTTGGCTGAAGGGGATATTTTTGCCCTGCCGGAGGATAGTATTCGGCTCAATCTGCGTCCTGATTTTCATTGCTCTCCTGTTCCTTTTCTGCGCATTAGGAATTATTTGACGCAGTAGTAGTCTATTCTGGCAAAAGTGCCCAGTCAATACGTATTTTTAACAATAGTTCTCCATGCGACGGGTTGCGCCGCAAGCTGTCAGCTTGCGTTACAGGCTATTTTCAGGGCAATCGAGCAGCAGGTCCAGGGCCTTGTCCATCCCGCTCCAATCCTGCGGACGGCGCAACTCCCGGATGGGTACGCGTTGGGCCAGGACGGCGCAGCGCTGCCAATGGCTGGCAACCTCTCCCATCGGTTCGAGCAGATCGCCCCGATAGGTAGCCGCGGCCACCAAACCCTGCAACGCCTTCAGCCCGGTTAGCTGCATACGGTCCGCATCCCCCCAGGCCAGCAGATAGATGGCGCGCAGGGGTACCGACCGCGCATTCGCCCGCAGCCCTTCGTTTTTGTCTGGCGGGGCAGAGGCCGGCGTGGGCAGGTGGAACTTCTCCACCCGGAAGTGATCCCGTTCCAGGCCATCGGCGCGCCAGCCCAGCCCGGCCAGTGCATCCCGCCACAGCTTCAGCCGGGGTGCGGAGGGGTGGACAGAGACGACCCCATCGACAATTTCAAAACGGCAGAGATCGTCGCTAAGGAGACGACCACCCCGGGCCACCAGCCCCGCGGCAATGGACGATTTGCCCGCGCCGCTGGGGCCACAAAAGGCAAGGGCAGAACCGCCCACCTCGACGACGCTGGCGTGCAGGGCCAGAATGCCCCGCTGGTAGCAGAGCGCGCCCCAGGCCGAGCCGAGCAGAAAGAGACGCACCTCCCGCTCCCCTACCCCGGCAACGGGCGCAACCGAAATCTCGCGCCCCTTGCGAACCCGATAGTGCCCAGCTTCGGGAATGTGAAAGCAGTACTCGTGACGGGTAATCGAATGGGAAGCAGCGCCCTGGTCTGGCCCGCCAGCCCAGGAGGGCGCCCTGTCCAGCCGGATGCAGACATCGGCCTTTGGGAAAGGCGCGGATTGCTGAAAGACGGACCATTCCGGGATGGGCAATTGGGAAGCAACCCGCAGCCCGGCGTAGCGATAGTAGTGGCTTTCCATCAGACCCCTGCCTTTGGGGATGCGCCTTCAAACCAGCGCAGAAAGTGGCCCACTGTCAACCCCCGGCCCAGCAGCGTATAGTATTCGTGCATTACCTGAGGGGTGTTCCAGCCCGTCGTCGGCCATTCGTTGACAAGCCGGCGCATCCGGGGCAGGTCCAGGGCGTGGCGGGCCAGGCTGGATTCCTGCAGGCTGTCCACGGCGGCCAGTAGCTGGCTGCGGGCGCTGGTCAGGCTCTCGTGCCAATCCGCGGCCTGCATTCCCCGCCGACGATTGGTCAGCACTGGCCCGGGCAGACGTCCGGCCATGGCCCGGCGCACCAGTGAACGGGCCTCCCCTTTGTACAGAAATTGCGCCTCGGGCAGGGCCAGACAGAACTCGGCCAGGCGTACATCGGCCAGAGGGGAGCGGGAATCCACGCCGTAGAGGGAGCGCCAGGCGCTGGCATAGAAGCCAAAATCCTGAGATGTCAGGGCCTGGGAACGGAGGGTCCAACTGTCCCGGCTCTCCCGATAGTGGAAGTCGTGTTGCGCGGTTTTGGCCCGCTCTTCCACCCGCTGGGCAGCCGCAAAATCGGGAAGAATGGGGGACCAGAGACGCCAGGGCTGGGCGCTGCTGGCTTCGGCTTTGCCCCGCAGCCATTCGACCGTCTGCCACAGGGGTTTGGGCAGCAGGGGCAGGATGCCCTGTCCGATCAGGGCGCGCCAGGGGGAGCCGCTGGCGCGTGCCACACGCAGGGCCTCTCCCCACCGGCCTGCGCCCACCAACCCAGGCAGCACCCCACTCCCCTTCCAGCTAATCGTCAGGTTGCCCTGGCTGCCATCCAGCACCACCCGGTTTCCCTGGCTGCGGGCCTGTTCAAAAATTGTCTGGATCCAGAGCCGGTTTGTGGTGTTGCGAAAGGGCGTTTCCAGATGAAAGAAGATCGGCTCCAGCTCATCCAGAAAGCTGCGGCCCTGGGTGCAGATCAGATACAGGTCGAGATTTTCATGCATATCCGCGATTGCCCGGACAAGCGGTGTTTCGTCGGCGTAGCGACCAGCCACCACCGGACCGTCAAATCCAGGCCGGGGCACTTCGGTGTAGGCCGTCAGCCGCTCCCCTTTTGCCAGGAGTTGACTGGCTGCCGTGGCGGCCAGCGCTGACGAATCCAGCCCACCACTCAGCATCAGCCCCACAGACGTCAGGCTGCGCAGAGAATCCGCCGTGACCCGCTCCAGCAGTTCGTTGAAGGCGGCGACATACTCCTCGTCCCGATGAAAGCGAATTTCGCGCTGGGCATCGGGCCACCAGTAGCGACGGGTTCTGAGTTCCTCTGACCCCAGGCTGAGGCAATGGCCCGTGGGCAGGCGGTGGATATCCTGATAGAGGGTGGCGGTGGGCGAGGCCGGGCTTTGCACCAGCATATCGGCCAGCTTTTCTTCGTTGATCCTGCGGGGAACAATGCCCAGGGCGTGGAGGCCGCTGGGCGCAGTGGCAAAGGCGAAGGTCTGGGGGGTGGAGAAGTAGACCAGACCGGGCGCGGCGATGGGGGAACGAGCCACCAGCAGCCGTCCCGCGTGCCCATCCCAGAGGGCAAAGGCAAAGAAGCCGATGAGGTGGTCCACGCAATCTTCGCCCCATTTTTCATAGGCGCGCAGGATCAATTCGGAGTCGGCAAGGGTGGCAGGCCAGTGCCCCGCGGCTAAAAGTTCCCGACGGTTGTCCAGGCGGGCATCGGCCACCAGCACCCGCTGTCCGTCGCCGCTGATCGACGGCTGCCGTTCCCAGCGGTCTTGGGGTGTAAAGCACATCTGGCGTTGGCCCAGGCCAATGGCGGCCTGGGTCCAAAGACCGCCGCCGTCTTGCCCGTGATGGGCCAGGGCCGCGTCCATCTGCTCCAGACGGGAAGGGGAGGCCGGTTGTTTATCCAGATGGACGAATCCAAAGATGGCGCTCATAGAATTGGGAAGATTGGCGTGATATTCAGGGGTTGTAATATGCGATAGCCCGTTCAGAATGTCATATCTTTTGCGCGGGGGCAACGGCAAATTGTCGGAGATTTCCACCAAATGCCGCGTGCTTTTTGGTGGATGGTAAGGCACAGAAGCAACGCTATACTCAAATCAGAATGAGAAGGGCGGTTTTAACCTTCCGGGAAGCGGCCAATTGTTTGGCCGCTTCCCGGAAGGTGTGTACCCACAAACTGCTGGTCTCAAACCAATTTGAGTATAGAAGCGCGGACCGATTTTTGTCGGTTAGATTAGCGTTCCGGGCGGGAGGGCAAGCTGACGTTCACCGCCTCAATCCCGGCTGGCTGGATGGGGGGGTCTATGCGGACGTCAGCCTGGACAGTCGTCTGGCTGATGTTGTTGTAGGGCTGCCCGGCCAACTC
>JAHDWH010000066.1 GCA_023384455.1 Caldilineaceae bacterium
GACGCATCCTCTGGCAAAGGCAATGGATGTGATCGGTGTGCTGATTGCAGAGTACGAAGATGAACACATTCCCGAACCAGAGGGCCACCCAATTTCTGTCCTGAAGTACTTTATGGAAGAACATACATTGAAACAAACGGATTTGGCGGAGTTGGGAAGTCAAGGGGTTGTTTCGGAAATTCTGAGTGGCAAGCGGGAGCTAAATCTGCGACAAGTAAAAGCATTGAGTAGACGGTTCAACGTGCCAGCAGCGGTTTTTATTTGAAACCGTTGAATGTGGACTATCGCCAGGGCGGCACCAGCTCTTGCCATGGAGTTTCGTTTTCAGGTGAAGTTTGTGCTGGTGGCTGGGAAGGAATAGCGGATTCGCAGATTGGGTTCTCCCGGCAGGACAGCGTTATGTGCGGGTCAACGAGTGCTGGGAGAACCCAATGGCACGTTACACAAATTTGACAAAAACCATCTAGATGATAGGATGATGACTATGAGTATTCAATACATTTTAGGAAGAAGCGAGTAATTCAATGGACATTCGAACGCTACGGCAAAGCCGGAATATCCGATTAAGAGATCTTGCCAAATTACTAGACGTAACTCAATACGAGTTAAGTAAGTACGAAAGAGGACTTGTGTTGCCCAATGCAGAAATATTTAGCAGATTGGCTGAGATATTTCAGCTTGAACCAAGTTTGTTGATTAGTGCCCAAAAAGATATAGAGCGTTTTGCAACACCGGGGGAAGGTTATACGACGGCAAATACTGTTGTCGAAAAAACGATTCACCCAAGTGAGGTTGTCAGAAAAAATTCTATTAGGATTATGGATTTATTTTGCGGAACGGGAGGATTTTCACATGGTTTTGAACAAACAGGGGCATTTCAAGTTACTCTAGGAATTGACTTACTCAATGATCGAATTGAGACTTTTCATGCGAATCATCCAGGATCAAGTGCATTGGCTGCTGATATTCGGGGCATTAGTTTTGAAAAATTGAATTCTCTTACTGACAAGCCAGATGTTATAATTGGCGGACCTCCGTGTCAAGGCTTCTCGTCGATTCGCCCGTTTCGCACACTTACGGAGGAAGATCGAAGAAACAACCTGTACGAGTCTTTTGCGCTAATTTCTAACTATTACAGACCCGATTGGTTTATATTGGAGAACGTTGTAGGACTATTGACACATAAGGGCAGAAAAACGTTCAAGACTATAATTCAGTTATTTGAGCAAATCGGGTATACCACAAGCTGGAAAGTCCTGAACGCTGCATTGTATGGTCTTCCCCAGCGACGTGAACGGCTCATAATTATAGGAAATAAGCATGGGAAAATTTTCCATTGGCCTGCCGCAACTCATTACTTCAATGGTCGAAGTATGGCGGGAGATATTCATGGTCAAAAAGCCAGCAACTTGCCTCTTTTTGGTGAAGAGTTACAATATGCTGTTACGGTGATGGAAGCTATTCACGACTTACCAGAAATTGAATCGGGTTGTTCTTCGAATGAATATAGGACCGACACACAGTTAACTGATTATGAGAGACAAATGCGAGGTAACAATAATAGATTGACTTTGCATGAGTCAACGAAGCACTCCAGCAAGATGCTGGAGATAATTCGCAATGCCGGTCATAATCGAAGCGCATTACCAGAAGGCATGACAACTAGCGGATTTAGTTCATCATATAGTCGTTTAGAACCAGATTTGCCTAGTGTAACTCTTACGGTTAACTTTGTGCATCCAGCATCAAACAAATGTATTCATCCATATCAAGACCGTGCCTTAACCCCAAGAGAGGGGGCGAGACTACAAGGCTTTGAGGATAGGTACTACTTTGCGGGGAATAGGACACAGGTGGTGAAACAAATTGGCAATGCAGTCCCACCGCTTTTAGGTAAAGTGATTGCAGAGTCACTTATCGATCAATTATGATGAAATTGGGAGTAGCGACTGATATTCCTTGAATACGCGACTCTTAGTGGAAAAAGGTAATTTTTCTATATCAAGATAAACGACTTCTAATTTCGTCATCCCGTCTTTATTGACGACAGCGGTCTTCCCTGAATCCCCTGTGGTATTGCTTATATTAAAATCTGTCTCATTAAGCAATCCACACCGTAATTCCCATATCCAAACAACATCCCCTCGTTCGTCACGGGCAAAATTACCATCCCAGTTACCGAGAACGTAACGGCAGACAATGTAGTATCCTGGTTTAGCCAGATGGCCCTTGGGCTTATTACGTTCTAAGGCTACTTTGACTTCGACGTCGTTCGCGATAGGAGTATTAGCTACGAGATCAGGATACTTGTGAGGCCCATTCCGTTTATAAATGTTCTGGGATGAATTAGCGATACCTGAACCTAGTAAGTTGCCCACAAAAGTCGACAAGTTTGCGAGTTCCATCATTTGCGAAAGGCGAAATGCTCCGCTATCAACTAACGTTACATCAATCAAATCCAGAATATGATATGTATAGGCAATGCCGTCTTTGAGCATATCTATTGTCAATCCCGTTGCAGTCAAAGTTTGCCTGTCAAAATAGTTTCCTACGGGTTTTCTTGGAGAATAGCTAGATATGTTCATCATAAGTGTCTCCTTCCAGGAATATGGATGGCGAAACGCCGAGGGAGAAAGCAATTTTACACAAATTAATAGTCGCTATGTTACGTTCACCTCGTTCAACTCCACCAAGATAGGTTCGATCTAGACCTGAAGCGAGGGCAAGTTGCTCTTGTGAGAGACCCTTTTCCTCTCTCAAGGTTCGAATATTGGTTCCAAGCTTCATCAGTAAGGGTACTTTGCGTTTCATAATATGAATTATGGCATCGATGATGAATATAAGTCCACGGACTATGAGTATCTATCGGCAAGCATTTCACCGAAAGCCCCGCCTCGTTCGAGCGCTGGTTGCAACGACGGAAATTGACCCAGCCAGCCTACGCAGACGGAGCGCGTGTCTCCTGACCGCCCAAAAATTTACCCAACGAAGCCGGATAGCAGCCATCCGGCTTTTTTGTTATACTGGGGGCAGAACGGATTGATGCTGGGAATGTCGGATCAACAATTCAGCAGGTAGTTTCTGTCTATGCCAAGCAAACGCATCGATGGCTTTCTTTGCTACTTTGTCTCCTACGACTGCGTAGAACCCCCACACATTCATCTATCCAAAGGCAAAGAGCGCAGCGCGCCGGGTGCTAAATTTTGGCTTTCGCCATTGGAAGTGGCTGCGGTTCGTGGGCTAAACGCCCGTGACTTGCGGAATGCAGAGCGGGTCGTGGAGGAGAATCGAGAAGATTTCTTGGAGATGTGGAATGAGCATTGCAACGATTGACATACAACCCCGTGTGATGGCTGTCGATTTTGTGGACGACAAATTATCCGTAACTATCGCCGATGGACGCACGCTGCTGGTTCCCATCGCGTGGTATCCCCGTCTGTTCCACGCCACGGAAAGTGAGCGCAAGGATTGGCGCGTCTTTGAAGATGCAGAGGGACGAGACATTCTATTCTGGGAGCAGTTGGACGAACTGATTCCTGCCATCGCTCTGTTGACCGGTATGCCCAGCCGCGAATCCGAGCGCTCCTTTACGCGCTGGCTGGCGTCGCGGATGGCTGTTGTTTGATGCCACCGAAAGCCCCGCCTCGTTCAATCGCTGGTTGCAACGGCGAAAATCGACCCAGCCAGCCTACGCAGACCAAACGCTTGTCTCCTGTCCGCCCGAAAATTTGCCCAACAAAGCCGGATAGCAGCCATCCGGCTTTTTTGTTATACTGTGGGCAGAATGAAGTTTTATCCACGGGATGTGTTTCAAAGGAATGGGAAAACCAAAGGTTGAGTATGCCTACAGCCCTCCAAATCGGCCCATACCGCATCTACTTTTACTCATACGATTGTGGCGAACCACGCCATATGCACGTAGACCGGGACAACCGGAGCGCAAAATTTTGGCTTGACCCGGATGTGGCATTGGTGGAAAATCACGGCTATCGGCGTAAAGACCTGCGCGATATCGAGCGCATTCTTCGTGAGAATATGGAGGTTTTGCGAAATGAATGGGACGCTTTCTGTAGCAACTACACCCCAAACGGCTAGAATTATCGACGTTCTGGTCACAGACGACACGCTCTCCGTCGATCTGGAAGATGGCCGTACTATCTCCGTGCCCATTGGTTGGTATCCGCGCCTGGCCTACGCCACACCCGCCGAGCGCAGCCACTGGCAGCTTAGCGGCGCTGGCTACGGCATCCACTGGCCCGCACTCGACGAAGACCTGGGCGCAGAAGGGCTGCTTCTGGGCCAGCGCTCCACCGAAAGCCCCGCCTCGTTCGAGCGCTGGTTGCAACGACGGAAATTGATGCAGCCTGCAAACGTAGATTGAGTACTTCTCTCTTGTCCGCCCAAGAATTTGTCCAATGAAGCCGGATAGCTGCTATCCGGCTTTTTTGTTATACTGTGGGCGTAGCGGAACGACGCTCGACGCATCTGTTTCTATGAAAGCGTTCCTTGCGGAGGTGATTATGGGCCAAAGCCACAACACACAGACCCAACCCGTCACAATCGATCCGGAAGTTATGAGCGGCGCGCCTGTCTTTATAGGAACCCGGGTGCCGATTCAGACACTCTTTGATTACCTGATGGACGGCTGTTCGTTGTCGGAATTTCTGGATAACTTCCCCACTGTCACCCACGAGGCGGCCCTGAAAGTATTGGCCTATGCTGCCCAACGGGCCGCCAATGGCAAAGTGGCGGCATGAAAATTCTGATTGACGAAAGCCTGCCCCGGTTTACGCTGCAACTTGTGCAGGAGCACGAAGCGTATACAGTCCAGTATATGGGGTGGACTGGTATCAAAAACGGTGCGTTGCTGCGCCGGGCAGAAGGGCAGTTCGATGTATTCCTGACTGCGGACAAAAATCTGCGCTATCAACAGAATCTGGCGGATCGTACCCTTGCGATTGTTGTCTTTCCATCGAACAAATTGAGCGTCGTCAAGCAGTTGGAAATGTCACTCAAGCAGGCTTTGACGGAAGTAACCCCGGGCGTAGTTGTTGAACTGTAATCGGCAAGCACTGCACCGAAAGCCCCGCCTCGTCTGAGCGCTGGTTGCAACGACGGAAATTGATGCAGCCTGCATACACAGACTGAGCGCCTGCCCCTCGTGTACCTGAAATTTATGCAACGGAGCCGAATACCTGTAGACTGTCTGTAATTTGCGTCCCTAAAAGAGCCGGGCACTGACTGCCGGTACAAAGACGACACCGTGCGCGAAAGAGGGTCCAAATGAAGAGTGCGGCGATCAATGACACCGACGGTATCGTATCATTTGGCGATTGGGTGCAGCAGCGGCGTCTGGCTCTCGATCTGACGCGTCCGGCCCTGGCCCAGCAGGTCCACTGCTCCCCCAGTACGATCAAGAAAATTGAACGGGATGAGCGGCGACCCTCACGCCAGATTGCCGGACTGCTGGCCGATTGTCTACTCATTCCTGCACCTGAGCGAGAACGTTTTGTACGCATGGCCCGGGGTGAGTTTGTGGTCACGCCCCTCTCCGCGCCCGATTTGCTTTCGTTACCCCGGTTTTTGTGCCAGCCTGACGAAGCCGCCGAAGGCGATCTGCCGCCCCTGGTGGCGCGGGAACGCGAGCTTGCCCAGCTTATGGCCCATCTGGCCGAAGCCGCGGCGGGAGACGGCGGCATTCTCTTTGTCACGGGCGAGGCCGGCGATGGAAAGACAATGCTGGCCCAAGCCTTTGTCCACCAGAGCCAGGAAGCCTATGCAGACCTGGTGGTGGCTATGGGCAATTGCAGCGCCTACACGGGCATCGGCGATCCCTATCTCCCCTTTCGTGAAATTCTGGAGCAGCTAACCGGCGACGTGGAAGCCCGCTGGAACGCGGATGCCACGAAGCGCGCCTATGCGCAACGGCTGTGGCAGTTGACCCCCCAGACTGTGCAGGCCCTGCTCGATGTGGGGCCAGATTTGGTGGAGACCCTTCTCCTGGGCAACCCTCTCCTTGCCCGGGCAACCGCGGCCACGCCAGCCCCCGACAAAGCAGCCCTTGACCAACTGCAAAGCCTCATTGCCCGCCAACAGACCAGACGACCCAATACAAACCCCTATCAGAGTAATCTCTTTGCCCAATACACCCGGCTCCTGCAAAGCCTGGCCCGCCAACAGCCCCTGCTGTTGGTTCTGGACGACCTGCAGTGGATCGATGTTGGCTCCGTCAACCTCCTGTTTCATCTGTGCCGTCACCTGAAGGGGCAGCCCATTCTGATTGTAGGACTCTATCGTCCCGCCGAAGTCGCACTGGGGCGTGATGGGGGGCGTCATCCGTTGGAGCCGCTGATCAACGAGTTACAGCGCAACTTCGGCGATATCCACGTGCGGCTCAACCAATCCGATGGCCGACACTTTGTCGATGCGCTCATCGACAGCACGCCCAACCGTCTGGAGCGCTCCTTTCGGGATGCACTTTACAGACAGACGGCCGGACACCCGCTCTTTACCGTCGAGATGCTGCACGGCTTGCAGGATCGGGGCGATGTGGCCCAGGACGAGGACGGCGCATGGGTAGAATCGCCCCAATTGGACTGGCATATCCTGCCCGCACGGGTGGAAGGGGTGATCCGGGAGCGCATTGAGCGTCTGCCGCCAGCGATGCAGGAGCTACTACAGCTTGCCAGTATCGCGGGCGAGAGCTTTTATGCAGAGGTTCTTGCCCAGGTGCAAGGCGTGGATGCCCGGCGTGTAACCAGCCAATTGGGAAGCGTGCTGGGGAACGGGCAACGGCTGGTCGTCCTGCAGGGGCGTCAGCAGGTCACTGCGCAACAACTCACCCAGTACAGTTTTCGCCACATTCTGTTTCAGCAATATCTGTACAACCGGCAGGACCCGATGCAGCGGGTCTACCTGCACCAGGCCATCGCCGAAACCCTGGAGCAGTGGTACGGTAGCCAGGCCCATCTCATCGCGCCCCAACTGGCGCGCCACTATGCCATCGCTGGAAACGGCCAGGACGCCCTGCGCTACTATACGGTCGCCGGTGATGCCGCGGCAGCCGTCTACGCCAACGCCGAAGCAGCCGCCTACTACCGCCGCGCCATTCGATTGGCGAGCAACACAGCGCCATTGGCCCAGCGTCGGCAGCTTTTGCATCTCTACACACAACTGGGCCGGGCGCTGGAACTGAGCTCCCGCCACGACGGGGCCATTGCTGTCTACGAGGAGATGGAGCGCGTGGGAGAAGCGTCCGGGGATCAGGCGATGGTGCTGGCTTCTCTCCTGGCCCGGGCCGCCATCCGCGCCACAGTGAACTTCGCCCGCAATCCGGCGGAAGGGCAAGCCTTGCTGGAACGGGCACAGCGCATCGCCCTCGATCTGAACGATCAGGCTGCCCAGGCCACGATTTTGTGGAATCTCCTCCTTTTGAGCACCTACACCGGTGGCGACCCGCAGCAGCGGATTGCCTATGGCGAACAGGCCCTGGCCCTGGCTCGCAAACTCGATCTGCGGGAACAACTGGCCTTTACCCTGCACGACATCTTCTATGCCTATGCCGGGCTTGGGCAATGGGCCCAGGCCCGATCTGCCCTGGCTGAGGCGCGTGATCGCTGGCAAGGGCTGGGCAATCTGCCTATGCTGGCCGAAGCCCACATGCGCCTGCACTGGACTTTTCTGGTCACGGGGGACTACGAAGAAGCCCTGACCCACGCCGCCGAAGCCAACCGCCTGGGGGTGGAAAGCCACAATCTGGACGCCCAGGCCCTCAGCCACTTTATGATTGGTTTCGTCGATTGGGAGCGGGGCCAGATCGGGCAGGCGCTGACAACGATGGAAGAGGACATTGCCCTCGCCGAGACGGTCAACAGCCTGACCCCGCTGACTGGCACACGGGCCGATTTGGGATTACTCTATGGGGAATTGGGGGATGTGGCCTGGGGGCTGGAACTGGCAGAGAGGGCACGCATCACAGCCGGGGAACAGCTTCCGATCCTGCGCTATTGGCCCCACGCGGCCCAGGTCAGCCTGCATCTGTTGCAGGGCGATCTGGCCGGGGCCACGACACTGGCGGCGACCCTGGAAGACTACCGAATTGTCAAAGATCACTTCGGCTATATGCCTTTTATGTGGATTCGGGTGGGGCTGGCTCACGGGGAAGTGGCCTTGCAAGGCGGGGATTTCGGGGCTGCTGTGGCTCTGGCGGATGACCTGTGCGCTGACCTCTGCGCTGCTGGCATCTGGTATCTGCGCCCGGATGTGCTGCACCTGAAGGGCCGGGCGATCCTGGCACAGGGAGCGCCCGGTCTGTCGGCAGCCCAGGCGACCCTGACCCAGGCGCGGGTCGCGGCGGAAACCCTCGGTTCGCGCCGTGCCCTGTGGCCGATTTTGTTGAGCCTGGGCGAGGTTGCCCAGCGGTGTGGGGATGGGATGACCTCCGCATCCCTGCGCCAGGAGGCCAGCAAAATCGTTGCAGAGATCGCCGAATCCATTGGGACGCCAGCGTTGCAGGCTGCGTTTCTTGGGTTACCGACTGTCAGCGCTCTATACTTGACAAGGTGACAAAATGACCGGGTGACAAGGTGACAAAATGTCAGTTTATGCCCGTGTCGAGTATAAAAGATGGGGTCTCCCCAGCGTATGGCCAGGGTTAGGCAAGAGGTACCTGTTGAGCCACCCCACCCTACCCATTTTAGGGAGGGAACTGGAGCGACTCCTCCCCCACTATGGGGGAGGTTGGGAGGGGGTGAGTAGTTACAGGCCAAATGTATCGAGCCTTTCGCCTGCCACAAACTCAGACATATCCACTCCGTATTCCGCCGCCAGCCAGGCCCACCAGCCCGCCTCAAAATCTGCCGCGGGGACGCCGAAAATCTGGGGAGGCGCGCTGTGCCACGTCTCTCCTTCCTGGGCCGCCTGCAATAGGGCCACCACACCTGCCTGCCCGTAGGTGTGGGCGGTGTACTCCAGCAGTGTGGCGATGGCGATGGGCTGTCCAAGTCTGCTCGCGTACAGCCCGCCTGTCAGTGGATCCGGGCTGGCTTCATACGCCAATAATTCCCGATTAATCCCCAAGAGCAGCTGGTGCAGAACGGTCGGTGGCCGCAGTGCAAACGAAGGCGGAAACCGATCAGCCGAACAGTAGAAGGTCATGGGCACAACCGGCGCGACCATCTCCCAGGCACAGACAAGCTCGCAAAGTTCCCCGTAGGAGGTCGGCGCTATCTGGGGACCGTCCGGGCCGTTGGCGTAGAGCCACAGCACAATCTCCCGGCGATAGTCGGCGTGGACCAAAGCCTCTTCCCAGGCCAGCCACAGACGCAGCCCGCTCAGAAACTCCGGCGTCGGCTGGTAGAATCGATGCAGCGGCGCAATTCTCCGATTCACCGCTGCCCGCCGCAGGGAGACTGCCACAGATTCGGCCAGGGCCTGGCCTTCGGTCACCCCTTGTGGCAGGCGCATAAGCCGGGGTGAATTCACCGCCAGGGGTTTGCCGCTGCTGTACCAGGGGTTGTATGAGACGCCCTGCATCGCCAAGTGAACAGCCACTTTCCCCTCTGGGCCTGTCGCAACCGGCAGAACCTGACCGAGCGTTGTGTGCATATGCACAAAGGCCCTGTCCAGCAGTGCCGCGGCTTCCATCACCGCCGGGCCGTCCAGGCGGCCATAGGTGAAAACGAAGTATTCGCTCTCCAGGGTGCGGGACTCGCCCCACACTTCTGCCGTTGGTTGGCTGCGCAGCCAGCCCTGGCCCGTCTCCCGATAGAAGCGGCTCTCCCGATAGGCCGCGCCGCTCGACCGGTCGGTCAAGCGCACCTGGGCCATGGCCCGGTCGCCAGCCAGAACGAAATCGACGATCTCCACCTCCAACATCCGCTCCCGTGCCTGCTGCTGCACCTCCAGCATCCGCACCCGCCAGCTAAAATCGGCTTCCGGGTCCAGCAGGGCCGCGCTCAGAAGTTCGTCCTGCTCGACGGCGGCTCGACGCTCTGTGGTCAGGCTATGGGTTAGCCCCTTCTCCACCGCTGCCAGACCGGTCTGGGCTTGCATCCACAGCCGCAGCCCCACGATTGCTGCCAGCAGGCAGAGCAACAGCCCGCTGCCCCAGTAGAGCCGACCCGTGGGACGCAGTGCGCTTTCAGGCGTCATCGGCGGGTCGGGAAGAATCACCTCCTCGTCGCTGTCCCACTCGTTTTCATCCAGCAATATCTGCCAGTTGACCTGTTGTATGTGGGCCATTGTTTGCTCCTTCGCCTGCCTGGGCGTGTCCCCGCCTATCCTCTCACGCTTCACCCCCTAATTGTTGCACCAATCCCAGCCCATCCCAGTTGAGCCAACCCTCCTGAATCTGGCCGTCAATAATGCGGTGAATGTCAATGGCGGCGACCGATATGAGTTTTCCGGTGGGGGGGATGCCGGCAAACTCGCCTTCTTGCCTGCCGCCGATGGTAAAGCGGGTGACGACTTTGTCTCCTTCCTCAATCTGATCCTCTATGGCGATGTGGAGGTCGGCAAAGGCCCGGCGCAGATAGGCCACAAACGCCTTGAACCCTTCCCGTCCCGGCGCTTCACCGGGGGCCGGATTGTGACTGATGTACTTGACAGCCACAATCTCGTCGGCCACGCGCAGATCGCCCTGGTTGTAGACTTCCTCGAAGAGTCGTTGGATGGTTGCTTTGTTGGCTGAGGAAGACATAGGGTGCTACCCTTCTGCATTCACTGGAAGACAGACCGGCCCGTACAAAGACCTTTTCAGTGGCTGCCCCCGCCGGGTACATAACTCGGCGGGGGCAGCTAAAACTCTATGGCACATTCGAGTTGAAGATGTCCCGGTAGATCTTCCAGCCGCCGTCGGGCTGTTGGCGCAGAATAGTCAGGTACTTGCCTTCGATGTTGACCGGATCACCGCCGCTCTTGGCCACAAAGGACGCAGCGTAGGTTCCCCGTGCGAAGGCCAGGTCGCCGTTGACCTCGACATCTTCGTTGGTGATGACAAAATCGGTGTACTCAACGTTGCTCAATGCGCCACTGACCGCCGCATAGATCGTCTCGCGACCCACGCGTGGCGGCATATTGGGCGGCATCTGCACGCCGTCTTCCATCCACTGGGCAATCCAGCGGTCCGCGTCACCGGCCAGCAGGCTGGCTTCGTATTCATCCCAAATCGCCAGAACCGCATCGGTCACAGTTTCCACGTCGGCAACTGGCGGCGCGGGGGGTGGCACATTCGAGTTGAAGATGTCCCGATAGAGCTTCCACGAGCCGTCTGGCTGCCGTTGGAAGATGGACATGTACTTGCCGTCCATGACCACAGGCATGCCATTGGCCTTGAGTTGGGCATCAGCGCGGAATAGGCCCTTGGCGAAAGCAAAGTCACCGGCGACTTCCACTGTATGATTCGTGATCGCGACATCATTCGCCGTGGCCATCGCCATCCATTCGCTCATATTATCTACAATGGCCTCTTTGCCTTCGAGCATCGGTCCATCCGGCGGATACTTCACGCCATCATCAACCCACAGCGCACCCCAACGGTCTGCATCTCCGGCCTCAATACTCGCCTCGTACTCCCGCCAGATGGCATTGATGGCTGCGGTGGTCTCGTCCCCATTGGTTTCTGGTGCAGCCACAGGCGCTGGCGGTAAGACCCAGTTGTGGATATCGCGATGGATCTTCCACGAGCCGTCAGGCTGGCGTTGCAAGATCGTCATGAACTTGCCATCCATCGTTTCTTGCGCACCAGTTTCATCAATGGTGAATGTGAATGAAAAGACACCACGTGAGTAGGCTATATCCCCGGCGCTCTCTGTTTCCAACGCGGTAACCACCATTTCGTCAATAGGCTCCGCCATACTACGTTGCGCACGCGCAAAAATCTGCTCCTTGCCCTCAATGGCGGGCACATTCGGCGGCATCTTCACCCCATCGTCGGTCCAAAGCGCAATCCAGCGGTCAGGATCACCCGCCACCTGACTGGCCTCGTACTCGTCCCAAATGGCGTTGACCGCCGCGGTTACATCTTCAGCGGATGTCTGTGCCCCGGCTACCGGGGGCGGGGGTAGGGGTTGGCAGGCGCTGAGAATCAGCGCTACCAATACAAACAAACCGATCAATCGTCGTTTGTGTTGCATCGTTCTGGCTCCTTTCACAGGTGTTCGACAAAATGCTTTTGTTGCGTGCGTACGAGAATGTGCCCAGAGACGGAGACCGCATTCCCGTCGCTTTGTCGGATTGCCAAATCTACCGACGCTTCGAGTGAACCACAAAGAACCATTGGATTGGTACCCCATCAGATCAAAATAGGGGTACAAAAGGGGTACAAATCCGCTTGGGCTACTGCAGGAAAATAATGCTTCGTGGATAGTTAAAATTTTGGAATAGCCTTGAATGCCCAAAGCAAGCAAATCGGTTTGGGCAATGGGGACAACCGGGGACATTTCAAAAAAGCCGGATAGCAACCCTCCGGATTTTTTGTTATACTGAAATTCACCGACACCCCACCTTTCCCACCCACAGGAGAAAAGCAGATGCACCCGATTCGAGACCCCCAATTAGTAGCAGGACTGGCTGGCTTTGAACAGGCCGTGCCCGGCGGCATCAATCTGGACGACATTCCCGCCACCCGCCGCATTCTGGATGGGCTGAACGCGGCGATGGCCGCAATGGCCCCAGCCATCCCCGGCGTTGTGACCAGCGACCACCACGCGCCTGGACCGGAGGGCGCGCCGGCTGTGCTGGTGCGTATCTACCAGCCGGAGGATCGGCCCGCCACCCTGCCCGCGTTGCTCTGGATTCACGGCGGCGGCTATGTCCTGGGCAGTGTGGACGGCGACGACCTGAAGGCGAAGATCCTCTGCCTTTCCCTGAACTGTGTGGTGGCGTCCGTCGAGTATCGGCTGGCGCCGGAACACCCCTTCCCCGCCCCAGTGGAGGATTGCTACGCCGCGCTCAAATGGCTGGCGGCCAGCGCCGAGGAGTTTGGCGTCAACCGGGCACGCATCGCCATCGGCGGAGCCAGCGCGGGGGGTGGTCTGGCCGCGGGGCTGGGCCTGCTGGTGCGGGATCGGGGCGAAATTGATGTCTGCTACCAATTGCTCATCTACCCGATGATCGACGACACGAATGTGGACCAGGCCGGGCCGGGTGTGCCCAATGCGCCGGTCTGGAGCCGGGCCAGCAATCTGCTCGGTTGGCAAGCCTATCTTGGGCAGGAGCCGGGCAGCGCTGGGGTTTCCCCCTACGCCGCGGCCAGCCGGGCCGAGGATGTGAGCGGCCAGCCGCCCACGTATATTGGCGTGGGCACGCCGGACCTCTTCCGGGAGGAGGATATCGCCTACGCCCGGCGGCTGATCGCGGCGGATGTACCCACGGAGCTGCACGTCTACACCGACGGTTTTCACGGCTTCGACGCCTTTGCGCCCGAATCCGACGCGGCCCAGCGCTTTACGGCGGAATATACACGGCTCCTGCGCCGTGCCCTGCACGCATAGGCCAGGGCCGGAAGCCCGACACCCACGGACGAATTTAAGAGAACCCAATGACTCTTACGGACAATTTCGTCACCTACGAAGCCTTTGGCGCGATCTGCGATGGCGTGACCGATGACCTGCCCGCCATCTGCGCCGCGCACGAATACGCCAACGCCCGCGGCCTGCCCGTGCGTACCCGGCGTGACGCTATCTACCACCTGGGACGCCAGGCCCTCACCGCCATTATCGCCACGGAGACGGACTGGAACACCTCCCGCTTTACCATCGACGACACGGCAGTCGATGACCACAAAGCGCCCCTCTTCGCAGTGCGTTCGCTGTTGGGGCCAGTGGAGGTGCAGATCGACCGGCTCGTGCGGGATCAGCGCCAGGTGGCGGCCCGCCCTGCCCAGGACTGCCACGTCCTGGTGGAGAACGCTCACAAACGGCTCTACATCCGCCGCGGTCTCAATCAGAACAACGGGGACCCCCAGCACGACTGCTTTATCCTGCGCCGGGACGGTTCTATCGAAGGGGACATCGACTGGGACTACGACGCCATCACCCGCATCGAGGCCCGCCCGATTGACGAGACTCCCCTGCACATCAGTGGCGGCATCTTCACCACCTTTGCCAACCGGATGGAGCAGCCGGTTGGCTACAACTATTGGGCCAGAAATATCGTCATCACCCGTTCCAACACGGAGATCGACGGCCTGACCCATTACGTCATCGGCGAGACGGCGGTGGGCCATCCCTATCGGGGCTTCCTCAGCGCGGAGCAGTGCGCCAACATCACCTTTCGCAACTGCTTCGCCACCGCCCACAAAATCTATTCGACAATCGGCGCGGCGGGCCTGCCGGTCAATATGGGTTCGTATGATCTGCACGCCAACAATGTGGTGAACTTTCAGATGTTCAACTGCCGGATGAACCACATCCTTGACCGCACCCACTGGGGCGTCATCGCCACCAACTTCTGCAAAAACATTCTGCTGGAAGACTGCACCCTCTCCCGGATGGACACCCATATGGGCGTCTCTGGTACGTATACCTTTCGGCGCTGCACACTGGGCCATATGGGGCTGAATGCCATCGGGCGCGGTGTGCTGACCGTCGAGGATTCCACCCTCTACGGCAACGCCTTCATCAGTTTCCGCAGCGACTACGGCAGCACCTGGGAAGGCGATGTATTTATCCGCAACTGCCGCTGGACGCCTGCCTGTGGCGAGACAGTCTGGCCCTACATTTTCAACGTGCGCAACGACGGAACCCACGACTTCGGCTATCCCTGCACAATGCCGTCCGAAATCACAATTCACGGTCTGTTCATCGACGACAGTAACCACCCGGACGACTACAGCGGCCCCTATCTCTTCACCGATCCGGATGTGGGGCAGGCGGAGATCGAAAGTCTGCCGCCGGTGGAGGAACGGCCGTTCCCCTATGGGCTGTGTCAACAGGTGCGGGTGCGGGGGCTGACCACTGCCAGCGGAAAGAAGCCACAACTTTCACTGAATGGGGAGATTCAGAAAAGTACAGTTGTGGTTGAGGAGGAATGAGCGGGTATGCCTACACTACGAATGGAATGAGCCGCTTGGTCTTATTAGAATAGGTCCCATAGCCAGGATAATTTGTGCGGAGAAGCTGCTCCTCCACCAGAATTCGGACCCATATCACGCCTGTAACAACCATCCCGATGACGAGATTCAAAGGAGAAAAGTGGCCCAGGATTCCCGCCCAGATCATCAGCAGCGCGGCAGCATACATCGGATGGCGCACAAATTGATACGGCCCGGAATTGAGTAGCCGCCCCGCTTCCGGTTGGGCGTGGATACTGAACTGGCTGGGCTGAAAACTGCGTCTGGCCCAGAGCATTACAGCCAGGGCCAGGATCTGCATGATCAGGAGAAAATTGAGGGAAAACAGGTTGCCGGAAAGCAACAAATAGAGCGCGGCAATAATTGTAATGGGCAGGGCCACTTTGGAAATCGGTGTCATCAGGTAGACCTTTCGTGGGAATCGTACTTGCTCTGATACTCGGTTGTGATATACAATCCATATATTTGATATAGTGTAACTGCATTGAATACGTGGATTGTATATTCAATTTGACAAGATGTCAATAGGCAAATAACAGAATGACGGAATCCAAGAAAGTCAGACGGCCCTACAATTCGTCGAGGCGCAAAGCGCAGGCGCGGGCGACTCGTCTTCGGGTGGTTGAGGCTGCTGGCAGGCTATTTGCGGCATACGGCTATAGTGGGGCGACGGTTGAAGCCATTGCTCAGGAAGCGGAGGTGGCTCCCGAAACGATCTACGCTGCTTTTGGCAGCAAACGCGCCATCCTCGCCCGCTTGATCGATATTTCCGTAGGCGGTAATGATGAACCAATCACCCTTCTTGAGCGGCCCGGCCCCCAGGCTGCGCTGCAGGAGACCGATCCGCTTCGCCAATTGCACCTGTTCGCCCAGGACATTTCTGCCATTCTGGAACGCGTAGCCCCAATTTTCGAGATTATGCGTATGGCAGCCAAAACCGAGCCGGAGATTGCTGACCTGCTTCACAATCTGCTGGAGGAACGGCTGCACAATATGCAGAAGTTTGCCCGCAGCTTATCCGGGCATGGGCCATTGCGGGATGGGTTGACCGAGCCAGGGGCGGCAGAAACCCTCTGGACGCTGACAAGCCCGGAAATCTTTCGGTTGCTGGTGGCTGATCGGGGTTGGTCCAGGGAACAGTACAGCCGTTGGCTGGCAGATGCTTTGGTCAGGCTATTGTTGCCGTAAAAAATCGGGGCGTTCATAATGCGGACAACAAAAAGCCGGAGGAGATTCCCTCCGGCTTTTTGTTGGGCTGTAGCAGTCTAATCGTCCCCGTAGACAGGCGACGGACTGGGCAGTTCCGGCACGAACTGGTAGGTGGGATCGGCCTTCTGCTTTTGGAGAATGGGGATGATCTCCTGCCACGTTTCGTATAGCCCCACGGTGGGTCGGGGCAGATCGTGGGCGATGGCCCGGTGCAGTTCGGCCAGATGATAGCAGGGCACAGCCGCGTACATGTGGTGTTCCGTGTGGAAATTCATATGCCAGTAGAGGAACTGGACAACCGGGTGCAGGCGGATGGTGCGGGTGCAGAGGCGGAAGTCGGGCACATAATCCTGCAAGCCCACATGCTGGGTGTTGTTGCACAAATAGAGCAGCCAGCCGCCGTAGTAGGGGGCCAGGGTGATCAGCACGGGCAGTTGCCACAGGCCGAGGGAGAGGGAGACCACCGCCAGCAGTCCGTGACCCACCAGCAATACCCGCGCCCAGTTGATCAACCGACGGCGCTGTTCCGGCTTCGATTCGGGGAAGAGAATCTCCTCCCACTTGCCTTCGATGCGCCCACGACTCAGCCGGACGACCCCTTTCACCCGATTGACGAAGCCCCAGGGATTGACCAGCGCTGTTTTGAGGAAACTTTCCAGGGTCAATTCAATCGGCAGCACCACCTCCAAATCATCCGGCGGGTGCAGCGTATATTTGTGATGTTCCTGGTGGCTGGCCCAAAAGAAGACGGGATTGTAACCGCCCAGGAAGCTGAAAAGATAGAGAAAGAGTGTGTTGAGCCACTTCGATTTGAAGACCGAACTGTGGCAGAGTTCGTGGAATCCCCCAAAGTGGGGGAGGTTGGGAGGGGGTGAGGGCCACCCCACCCTACCCCTCCCCATTTTAGGGAGGGAACTGGAGCGACTCCTCCCCCAAAGTGGGGGAGGTTGGGAGGGGGTGAGAGCCACCCCACCCTACCCCTCCCCATTTTAGGGAGGGAACTGGAGCGACTCCTCCCCCAAAGTGGGGGAGGTTGGGAGGGGGTAAGTAGTTGCCGTGCGCGCTACTGTGTGCGCGTGTACAACTACTCTGCGTCCCGTTTTTCCTGCAATATCTTTTCCCAGGGAATCCCGCTGCGCAGATGAACATCCCGCTGGGGAAAGGGAATTTCGATCTTGCGCTTGGCCAGCTCTTCCCAGATGATAAAACGCAGGTCACTGGCGACCCGGCGCATAATCATAAAATCGTCGATCCAAATCATCAGACTGAAATCCACACTGGAATCTCCATACCCTTCAAAGAAGACGAGCGGCGCGGGATCGGCCCGGACGAGTCCGTGGCGGTGGGCCGCCCCCAACAAAATCTGGCGCACTTCCACCGGATCGCTGTTGTAGCTGACTCCCACGGGAATGCGAACGCTGTGGATGCGCACGGACCTGTCGCTGCGGGTATACGTCGTCACCGATGAGGAGAGCAGGGCCTGGTTGGGAACGATTATCTCCACATTGTCGTTCATGCGCACTGTCGTCGAGCGGATACGCAGTTTTTCCACCCGGCCCACTTTGTTGTTGACTTCGATGACATCGCCAGGGCGGATCGATTGCTCGAAAAGGAGAAGGATACCGCTGATAAAATTGGCAACCAGCTCTTGCAGGCCAAAGCCGATGCCCACGGAAAGGCCCGCCCCAATGATTGCCAGCGATGAAAGGTCGATGCCCAGCGAGCTGAGGGTGGCGAGAATGCCCGCGCTGATAATTACATAACGACTGATGGTGTGTACTGTGCTGGCCATACCGGGGTCTGCATTGGTTCCGGGCAGCAAATATTTGGTCAGGATGTGTTGAACCAGCCAGCCACCAGCGAGAACGGCATAGAGAACGAAGGCGGCTCGATAAAGCGCACCGATGCTGATCCGGTTTCCAGAGAAGGAAAAGGGCTGGGCGCCGCTGATGTCAATAATACCGACGATCGCTCGCTGTAAGCCTAAAATGAGCAAGAAGAAAAAGAGTGGCCCCAGTACACGCCGGTGGGCTTCTTTTGCCTCTTCCTCATCTCGCCAGGCATAGAGCAACACCACCACCAGCCGATAACTTAGCAGCAGCCAGAAGAAAATTAACCCTTCGCGTAGCAACCCAGCGGACCAATTGTAGTGTTTGAAAAGGGCGATGATTGCCTGTCCAATACCGACGGCCAGAATGGGCGACCAGATGTGTTCCAGTGCATGCAACCAGCGGGTGAGTGTGCCTGACAACGAGCATTGACCATTTTTCTGGCGGTCTGCGCCCGATACTTTGCCCAGCAGGGGTGACAACAGGCGTGCGATTGTCTCCGCGCCCAGGGCCAGGAGCACGAGTGCCACAATCTGCCGCTGCACAACCAGCCGCTCCAGAATCACCAGCAGTACGGCCCACTGTTCGCTTAGTCGTTCGAGGATTGATATATCCATTGCCTTCCAATCTTTTAGTGTTCATGCGCAAACGGGCACAACCAGCAATGAAAATAGACACGCAGATTACGCAACAGAGACGGATTTCGCATATTCCATCAGCGTTTATTTGCGTTCATCCGCGGCTATTCTTAGGTCAGAGGAGATCCCTATGGCTGCTGCTCGGTCTCTTTCTGTTTTGACGCCATTTCGACAGCCAATTCGTTCGCTGCTTCGTTGGGTGTGAGAACCCCTTCCAGGGCCTGTACGTACGTTTTATCGCCCGTTGTCAACAGCCAGGTCAACAGTGGATCGTCTGTCCAGGGGATGGCGGTCTTGGCTTGCAAAGCAAAGGCATATATCTCTGGATTCAGACGGATGTTGATACGCACGTCCTGATGGGTGGGGGTCAGCCCGGCCCAGCGCATGAGGAGCGTTTGCTGCTCTTTGCCAACCAAAAAAAGGGCCAGAGCGTTGGCTGTCTGCTTTTGACGGGGGGACGAAACCGGGCTGAAAAAAAATGCCTCTGTGCGCAGCAGAGGGGTGGCCGCGCCGCCTACCCCTGAGGGCAGGGCGCGGATGGCCAGTGTACCTGTCTGCATTTGGCTGGCCAGCAGACGCACCGCATCCGAATCATCCACCAGATAGGACAGATCCCCTTTAACAAAGAGTTCGCGCAGCCCGTCCTGATTGGTGCCCATCACAAAGGCGGGATTGTTCTGGGCATTGCGCAGCCAAGTGAGCCAACTGGTAAAGCCTGGCACGTCAACGATAATTGCGCCTTTGTCATCGTACAAATGCCCTCCCGACGCGCCCAAACCCCAGAGCGCACTTTCAAAACTGCTCCCAATCCCCACCCCCGCGCCCGCGCCGGCCTGGGCCAATAGGTCATCCAGCGTGACTGCCGGTTGTTCGACCAACTTTTTGTTGTAAAATAATGCCTGGGTGCGCAGTCCAAAAGGCAGGCCATAGAGTCGGTCCTTGCTGCGCAAACTGCGCCGGGTATCTTCGCGCAGCCAACGGATACTCTGAGCTTCTACGGCTGTATCCACCGGGCGTATCAGATCATCGGCCAACATTTTCATCAGCCACTCACCGGGCGCAACCAGCAGGTCGGGTCCAAAACCGTTGGCCGTCGCCGCGGCATAACGCGCATACAATTCGTCCCGGGGATGGGCCACCAGCACCACCCGCAGCCCCGGATGCAACTCTTCGAATTTGGTCTTGGATTGGGCCAGAATCTCTGCTCGTGCGCCCGACCAACTGTGCCAGACCAGCAGCGGTCCTGTCAGATCGCCGGTTCTGGCTGCTGCCCCATCTGACAGGACTGTACGCAGGGCAAAGAGGAGCGAGAGGAGAATGAGCAGGGTGGCCAGGATTCCAAAAATGCGATTGGTCATATATTGTCTATTGCCTCAAATGTTTCGCCGACTGTATCCGATTTCCGTTATTCGTCAAATAACCCATTTAAGAGCATACCGCCCCACAATCAAAACCACCAAAATCCTCCAGAGTTTCTGAATATTGACAAAATATGTGCATTATATTAACATTGAATTGTATGGCTTGCGAATTCAAACGGAGTGAGGAGCACTGCACAATGAAATTAACAATCAACGGAACGGATCACACAGTTGAGGGCGGGGTGGACCGTCTGTTGCTCTGGGTGCTGCGGGATGAGCTGGGCTATACGGGAACCCGCTTTGGCTGTGGCGCGGGCATCTGTGGCTCGTGTACCGTTCACGTGGACGGGATAGCCACCCGCTCCTGCATCACCCCCCTGGCTGCGGTCGAGGGCAAGCAGATTCGCACAATCGAGGGCTTGGCCGGGGAGGACGGGCTGCACCCCGTCCAGCAGGCGTTCATCGACCAGCAGGTGCCCCAATGCGGCTGGTGTATGAGCGGCCAGATTATGCACGCCTCTGCCTTTTTGGCCGCCAATCCAGCGCCCAGCGAGGAGCAGATTGTGGAAGCGATGGGCAACAATATCTGCCGCTGCGGCTGCTACGTGCGCATCAAAGCGGCTGTGCAGCAGGCCGCCGTCGCCATGACAGACCGTCAGGAGGTGCTGGTATGAGCAAAAATCGGAGCGGTGAAGATATGAACAATGAACAAAAACGCCCCCGCTGGCGCCCCACCCGTCGGGGTTTTCTCATCGGTCTGGGCGTGCTGGGCGGCGGACTGGCTATCGGCATTCCCCTGGGCCTGCCCAGCCTGCGCCTGACCGCGGCCCGCTACCTGGACAACGCCAGTTCCCCCGGCCCGTCGGACACGGACCCCTTCGCCTGGTTTGAGGTGACGCCGGAGAGCCGTCTGCGTCTCTATTTGGCAAAAGTGGAGATGGGCCAGGGCATCCACACTGCGCTGGCCCAGATCGGCGCGGAGGAGCTGGGGATGGCCGTGGCCGATTTGGAAGTGGTGCAGGCCAGCACCCACACCGGCCCCAACGACAGCTTTGGCACGGCTGGCAGCAGTTCGGTTTCGGGTGTCTACGACGCGCTGCGCCAGGCAGCCGCCACCCTGCGCCAGCTTTTGCAGGACGAGGCCGCCATTGCCCTGGACGTTGTGCCGGAAGCACTTGTCATCCGGCGCAACGGTTTTTTCCTGGCGAATCAGCCCACAACGGGCATCGAATTTGCCCCGCTGGTAGCCCGCAAATCTGTATGGGAGATTCCCGACGAACTGCCCCCGCTCAAAGCTGTGGCCGATTTTCAGGTCATCGGCACGCCCGCGCCCCGGCTGGACATCCCCGCCAAAGTGACGGGCCAGACCGGGTACGGCTATGACAAACGGCTGGAAGGGATGCTCTACGGCGCGGTTGCCCGCCCGCCCCGCATCGAAGCCAAACTGACCGGGGCGGCAGAAGGGACGGCGCTGACTCTCCCCAGCGTGAGACAGGTGGTGATCCGGGAGGGCTTTGCCGGGGTGGTGGCGACGAGCCGGGCCGGGGCCCGCCAGGGGGTGGCCGCGCTGGCCTTGACCTGGGACCAGGGCAAAGCCTGGCAGCAGGACGAAATCGACGGGCTGGTGGCTATCGGTGAGCGGGGCGGTGTCCACATACAAAAGGAGGGCGACGCGGGCCGGGCGTTGGCTGGCGGCGCTACCGTCACGGCTGAATACTTCACACCCCTGGCCGCGCATACTTCGATGGAGCCACCGGCGGCCCTGGCCCACGTCACGCCGGAGAAGACGACGGTCTGGGCGTCGGTCCAGTCCCAGAGCGGGACCCAATCGGATGTGGCGAAGGCCCTGGGCGTGAAGGCGGAGACGGTGGAGGTCATCCCCACTTATCTGGGCGGCGGCTTTGGGCGCAAGAGCTTTTCGGAGCCAGGCCGGGAGGCGGCCATCCTCTCCCAGGCCGTGGGTGCGCCGGTCCACGTGGGCTGGGATCGCACGGAAGACCTGCGTCACGGCTTCTTCCGTCCACCTGTGCGCAACCGGCTGGCGGCTGTGCTGGACGCCAACGGCAAAATCGAGGCGATGCAGCACAAGCAGGCCAGCGGGGATGTGCTTTTTGCCTTCTTTCCCGACGTGGCAGCCTCGATTTTGGGCGCTGACTTTGGCGCGTGGCGGGGTGCAACGATTCATTACAGCGGGATTCCCAACCGGGAGACTCTGGCCTGGCGGGCTGAATTGCCTGTGCCCACGGCTTCCTGGCGGGGGCTGGGGCTGCTGCCCAATGCCTTTGCCGTAGAGACTTTCATGGACGAATTGGCCCACGCCGCAGGGCAAGACCCACTCGCCTTCCGCCTGGCCCATTTGAACGACAGCGACGGCGACCGGCGGATGGCGGCAGTCCTGCAGGCCGCGGCGGAGAAGGCGGGCTGGGGCAAACCCCTGCCCGACGGTCACGCTTTGGGCATCGCCTGCTGCACGGATGTAGACACGAAAGTGGCACAGGTGGCCCAGGTTTCTGTGGAAAATGGGCGCATCCGGGTTCACAAAATCACCGCGGCGATGGACTGCGGACTGGTCATCAACCCGGACGGCGCGGCGGCCCAGGTCCAGGGCAATGTGATGTGGGGTGTCGGCTCCGCGCTGATCGAGAGTGTGACGATTCGGGATGGCGCGGTGGTGGCGGGCAATTTCGATGGTTACCCTCTGCTCACAATGGCAGAGTCGCCCGATGTGGAGGTGGTTCTGTTGGAAGCCGGGGACGGCAAGCCCAGGGGTGTGGGCGAACCGGCCATCGGCCCAACGGCCCCGGCGATTGGCAACGCCCTCTTCGCCCTGACCGGTCAGCGGCTGCGCAGGCTGCCGTTTGAGTTGGGGTGATGGGGTGATGGGATAATAAAGAGAGGCCAGCGAGATTTCTCGCTGGCCTCTCTTTACAAACGACGCAAGACCAGCGCCGGTTGAGCGGTGTCCTGAGTTCATCGAAGGGTAGGCGGGGACTGTTTCCCGCCATATCGAAACCTTTAGGTTGAACCTGTCGAAATCTTTAGGTTGAGCCTTCAGACAGGCAAACAAAAAGAGAACGATACTGGCCTGAGTGCGTTTCAACACATTTCGCATAGCAGGTGCCGGTTACAAACCGGCGCAGTCTTTCCCCAATCCGGAACGTCTCGTCTCGATTTTTCCCGGTTGACAATCTGGTGGAATCGGTTACAATAGGACTATAGGTTTTTTGCACGTAGCAAAAAACTCTTTTCTCCCAGCCAAGCTCTATCCAAACTAAGCCCTATTTCATGAATCTGTCATCCCTGACCGGCGGCTCTCGCCATATTCGACGTATGAACCAGGAGGCAATCCTCCAGGAAGTACGCAGCCAGGGGCCGATCTCCCGCACCTATCTGGCCCGGCGGCTGGGGTTGAACCCGTCCACTGTCAACCGGCTGGTGGAGCAGATGGCCGAGACCGGGCTGATTAAAGTCGTGGGTGAAGACGAACCGGGCCGCCAGGGGGGACGCCCGGCCCAGCTAATCGCCTTCAACGGAGACGCGGCCGCCGTCGCCTGTATTGATCTGAGCAACGATCCCTGGCGGGGGGCGCTGGTCAATCTGAGCGGCGAAATTCTCCACACCTTTTCCGCCCAGCCCATCCCCGGCGCGGGGGAGGCCAACCAGCAGGTGCTGGCCGGGCTGATAGACGAGATGTTGACCCGGCACAGGCTGGGCGGGGAGACCCCTCTGCGGGGCATCGGCATAGGCGCCCCGTCGATTGTACTCTGGCAGAGCGGGCGGGTGGTGTGGGCGGCCAGTCTGGGCTGGCGGGATTTTCCCCTGAAGGAGTGGATCGAAAAGCGCTGGCGGCTCTCTGCCTTTGTGGAAAACGATGTGAATCTGCTGGCGTTGGGTGAAAGCTGGCTGGGCATTGGACGCAACAGCCAGAATCTGGTGGTTCTTTCCGTGGGAACGGGTATTGGCGCTGGTCTGATTCTGGGCGGGCGGCTCTATCGGGGGGCCAACGAGGCCGCGGGGGAGGTAGGCTATCTGCCGCCGGACCGCGCAGTTTTGGGCAGAAAGTATAATGGCTACGGGCCATTAGAAAGTGTGGCGGCCGCACCGGGTCTGGTAAAACGGGCCAAAGAGATGTTGGCCGAATATCCGGAATCGATTTTAGCCGGGGTGTCGCCGCTGCGCGCTGATGACATCTACACAGCCGCCCGGAACGGGGACATTTTGGCAAGTCTGCTCCTGCACGAAACCGCGGACTATTTGAGCCTGGCCGTGGCCGGGCTGGCGACTGTATTGAACCCGGAGATGATTCTGCTGGGCGGCGAGATAGCCCACGCGGCCGACCTCCTGCTCGATCCTCTGCGGGCGCGGCTCTCTGGTCTGCTGCCGGTGATGCCCCGGCTGGAACCGGTCCGTCTGGGCGACGACGGGGTGCTGTTGGGCGCGGCCGCGCTGGTGTTGCAGAATACCAGCGCCGAGATTGCCGGGATGCGGGCTGAACTGGTATGAGTGTAGATGCCAGGGGCCAGGGGCGATTGTTTGTGGGTGTGGATGGCGGCGCGACCAAAACCCGTGTGGTGATTGGGGATCAAAAGGGCGATCTTCTGGCCGAGGGCAGCGCCGGCGCCACCAATTTTCAGGTGGTGGGTGTAGAACGGGCGACAGCCAATTTGTCATCCGCTTTGGCTTCTGCGCTGGCTTTGGCCCCGGCTGCGGGCAACAGCGCATTTCTGGGACAGGTGGTTGTCGGTATTGCCGGGCTGGACAGCCCCGACGACGTTCCGCCCATTTTTTCGGTGGTGAGCCACGCATTGGCAGGCTGCGGAATCAGCGCTGATTGGCAGGTGGTCAACGATGCGGTGATAGCCTGGGCCGGTGCCCTGGGCGGTGAAGCGGGCGGGATTGTGATTTCGGGCAGCGGTGCGGCGGCTCTGGCCGTCAATGGCCGGGGCGAAGTGAGCCGGGCCGACGGGCTGGGCCACTGGCTGGGAGATGAGGGCAGCGGTTTTGAGATCGGACGCAACGGGCTGCGGGCTGCCTTGCGGGCCCTGGAAGGGCGTGGCCCCCAGACCGCTCTGGCGGCGCAGTTGCAGAGTTTAGCCGGCGGCGAGATCGAGAATTGGGTGACACGTCTGACTGTTACAGAGGGACTGGCCCACAAAACCCTGACCGGTTTTGCGCCTGCGGTGGTGGAGGCGGGCTGCCAGGGCGATGGGGTGGCCCTGGGGATTCTGGTGGAGGCGGGCGCGGCGCTGGCGGCCACGGCTTCTGGTGTGCTGCGTCAAGCCGGCCTGACAGAGCGCCCTCTTCTGGCGACAGTCGGCAGTCTTTTTGCCCACGCCCAGCCCCTGCGGGATGTCTTTTGCCGGGCTATGACAGACCGATTGCCTGGCTGTCAGGTGATTTGGCCCCGGCTGCAACCGGCGGAGGGCGCGCTGCTCCTGGCCCGCAGGCCGGAATTGCTGCCGAGGGGGGTTCTGGCGGTGGCGAATACAGATTACTTCGAGGGCAATACACTGGAATCAGTGAGCGTCGGTTGAGCGGTATCCTGAGCCTGTCGAAGGGTAGCCGAGTTTTCGTCGACCCGCTTGGTTTCGATACGCCTCGAAGACTCGGCTACTCAACCGGCGCTGGCCTATCCGTACAGAAGATGCAGAAGCGGTCGGTGGTCTGCCGTCCGCGGTCTGCCAAATATCAATCAATCAACCAATAGGTGAGAACCGATGTATCAGGGATTTGAAGTAATCGACTTTCACGCCCATTTTCCCACCGACCGCCCCTGGTTTACGGAGATGGGCACGACGATTCAGAGCTATGTGACAAAGGTGGGCGAGAGGCGGGCCGGGCTTGTGCGGGAGATGAGCCAGCCCTACGGCGAGCAGTGGCGGCGGATGTGGGACTTTCCTAAGCCCGACCCGAAGGAGGCCCACCCCGGCGACGAGGAGCAGGCCCGGCGCTGGTCCGCGGATTTGAAGGCCAACGGCATCCGGGCCATCGGCTTTGTCACTGGGGGCGGCAACGAGCATCTCTCCGAAATTTGTAGCTGGTATCCGGATCAGTTTGTCGGCTTTGCCCACCACAGCCCCTTTCTGCCCGATGCGGTGGAAAAGCTGGACCACGCGGTGCGGGTGCTGGGGATGCGGGGCTACAAACTGCTGGCCCCGATGATCGAGCAGCCGATTGAGGACGAGTCCATCTGGCCTGTGTGGGAAAAGTGCGCGGAGTTGGATATTCCGGTGCTGATCCACTTCGGAATTCAGGGCGGCGCGGGGGGGATTGCCTCCCACGAGAATATCAGCCCCTTCAAACTGCACAACATCGCCAAAGCCTTCCCGGATGTGATATTCGTCATCCCCCACTTTGGCTGCGCCTGGGAGCGGGAGACCCTGCAACTCTGCTGGGCCTGCCCCAATGTGAGTGTGGACACCAGCGGCAGCCTGCAATGGATTCGTTGGGTTCCTGGGGATGTGACGGTAAAATATCTCTACCGCAAATTCTACGAGACCGTCGGCCCTGGCCGCATTATTTTTGGCACCGACTCCAGTTGGTTTCCCCGGGGTTTTGCGTTACGCTATCTCCAGGACCAGGTGCGGGACTGTCTGGATTTGGGGATGCCCGACGAGCACATTCAGATGATTCTGGCGGGCAACGCGGCTAGACTGTTGAAGATTGCCCTGTGATTCGACAGGTCTTTCCCCTGGATATGGAGAAGATAGATTGTTCGCCTGATATATCTCTTACAACTTTTCAACACGGAGGAAACAATGCAACACAGACGATTTCTTGCCCTATTCAGTTTGCTGATGGTGATGGCACTGCTGCTGGCGGCCTGCCCGGCCCCGGCTGCGCCTGCCCCCGCCACCAGCAGCGAAGCAGCTGCACCCGCCGCCGAAGCGACTAAAGCCCCAGAGTCCGAAGCCGCTGCACCCGTTGCACCCGTTGCACCCGCGGCGGTCAGCGACGAAGTAGTGACGATTGAGTACTGGCAGTACAATTTCGAAGCCCGTGTCACGGCCATGAACCAATTGATCGAGATGTTCGAGGCTGAAAACCCCAACATCAAAGTCGTCCACAACTCGGACATCCCCTACGCCGAGTTCCGGGACAAGATCGCGGCCAGCGTGCCCGCGGGTGTCGGGCCAGATGTAGCGAGCCTCTTTTACGGCTGGCAGTCGGCCTGGATCGATGCGGGCTATCTGGTCCCCCTGCCCGAAGATGCCTTCCCGCCCGCGATGGTGGCGTCGGACTTCAGCCCGATGGTCCAGGCCAGCTTTGTGGATGGTACACTCTATACCCTGCCCACGGCTGTGCGTACACTGGCTCTTTTCTACAATAAAGACCTGATGACCGCTGCCGGTCTCGACCCCGAAAAACCACCCACCACACTGGACGAGCTGGCTGAGCAGGCCGTGGCCTGCACTGTGCGGGCTGCCAATGGCGACTACGAAGTCGAAGGCTTTGTCACCGATCTGGGCGCGCAGGATCACCACTGGTTCCGCGAAGTGCTGGTGCGTCAGTTTGGCGGCGTGCCCTACAGCGACGATGGCCGCACGGTTATGTACAACGACGATGCGGGCTTGCAGGCCTGGAACTATCTGCTGGCCTTCAAGACCGAACTGGAGACGGGGGACAATACCCTCTTCACCGACAGCACGAATGCCTTTGTCTCCGGCAAAGTCTGCTTCCATGTGGACGGCTCTTTCCGCCTGGGAACCCTGGCCAGCAGTGCGCCAGATATGAACTTTGGCGTGGCTGAGCTGCCCACCCACAACGGCATTCAAAGCACCTTCGGCTCCTACTGGACCCACGGCATCACCAAAAAGGCCGCGGCGGACCAGGCCCGTTTCGATGCCTCTGTCAAGTTCCTGCAATTCATCACCAGCGCCCAGGCCGGTTCCATCTGGGTGGACATTGTGGGTGAACTGCCTGCCCAGCTCGAGGCGGGCAGCGATCCGGAACTGGCGGCTGATCCCAAGCTGGGGGCTTTTGCCCGGGGTTTGGCCTATGCCCACGCCACCTTCTTTGCCGACGAGAGCGCCCAGCGCCAGGCGATGATCGACGCCTACGATATGGTGGTTCTGGCCGACGAGGACCCGGCTGTGGCTCTGGAGATTGCCGCAGAGACCGACCAGGAGATTCTGGACGGCTTCTTCTCGAAGTAAGTGAAGATTGATGATGGGATGATGGGGTGTGTGGATTCCACACACCCCATCATCCCATCATCTTTTGTCGAAATGATTAGGGTGTGTTCAAAATGAGTTAGAGCAGAATCAAGCAGCGAGAGCATCAGGTAAAG
>JAHDWH010000067.1:0-8184 GCA_023384455.1 Caldilineaceae bacterium
TGGATCGACTCCTCCCCCACAGTGGGGGAGGTTGGGTGGGGGTGAGCAGTTACGCTGAAACAGAGATCAATTCAGATCAGGAAAATCTGCGTCCCATCTTCCTTTGGATCGGTAGCTCAACGGCAGAGCAGGGGGCTCATAACTCCTTGGTTACAGGTTCGAATCCTGTCCGATCCACTCATTACCTCCTCCCCCTTCTTGTCCCGCCGCTATACGAAAGGATCAGCCGATGCTCGTCAGGGAAATTATGACCAGCCGGGTTATCACTGTTTTGCCCCAGGCATCGATCCGGGAAGTGGCAGGGTTGATGCGCCAGCATTCAGTCAGCGCGCTGCCCGTTGTAACCGACAGTGGAAAGCTGGTGGGCATTGTTACGGAGATCGACCTGATCACCCGCCACGCCCCGCCCCGCCAACCCCAGTACATCCCTCTGTTGTGGGGACTGATTCCCATGCGTCTGGACGACTACAGCACCTACAAAGAGCAGGTGCGCCACATTTTGGCCGTCAATGCAGAGCAGTTGATGACAAAAGACCCGGCGACCGTTGCTCCATCGGACACGATTGAGCACGCGGCCGAACTGATGATTCGCCCTGGTCATCGCTCCTTGCCGGTGATGGAGGGTGGAAAGTTGGTGGGGATCGTCACTCGCACAGACCTGGTTCAGCTAATCGAAGAGTTGGAGATGGGTGAGGAGTAGGGGCAGAACGATATAGCGCCTGGCCGTCATTTGCAGGCTGAAACGAGAAACGTGAGATCATACGACTGATCTCACGTTTCTCGTTTCTCGTTTCTCGTTTCACATTTCAGATAGAAAAACACCGGCGACGTGCGGCGATGACTACATCGAATGTCGCCAGGCGTAGGTACGTCGATATCCGTAGTCTGTGCTGAAGCTGCCAAAGAGCTTCTTGCCCGCCATACTCATAGGATAGCGGCGCAAGGAGCGCAGACCGCGTAAAGCAATTTGGGAGGGGCTGTAGATTTTGCGACACAGCCAATCGTAGGCGCTGCGCAGTTCGTCCGGTGTGAAATTCTTGGGGATAAAAGTGACGTGGGCCGTGTCAAAGTGGCTCCAGGGCACATCCAGCAGCCGGTTCTCCGCGATCACCTGATCGTAGAAGGGGGTGGAGGGGTAGGGTGTAAGCATAGTCGTGCTTACACCGTCCATATCGCTGGTGCGGATGAAGTCCCACATAGCCTGGAAGGTCTCCGGCGTGTCGTGATCGAAACCCATCACAAAGAGACCGACCACACCCATCCCGGTTTCGTGAATTTTTTTGATGGCCTCGGTGGTCTGCATAGCCACCCCCTTGGATTTGCCGCCCAGGGAGGAACGGTTGTCCGGGTTGACACTCTCGAAACCGACGAAATGTTTGTCCAGATGGGCGGCCTTACCCATTTCCAGCAGTTCGGGGAATTTGGCGATGCTCATCTCTGATTGGCAGGTCCACCCCTGCAAGTCCAGCTTCATCAGAGCCTCAAAGAGTTCGACACAGTAGTCCGGGTCGGTGGAGAAATTCAGCCCGAAGTTGTCATCGGTCAGGAAGAAGCGCTTGATGCCCCGGCGCTCGATCTCGTCCACAACCTCTTCCACCGGGCGCAAACGCATGCGCCGCCCGCTGACCCGAATGGCCGTGCAAAAATCGCAGTTGCGCGGGCAGCCCCGGGTGATCTCCATATAGGGCGTCCAATAGTTGTTGTTCTCGTCCACCATACGGATCACCCGATCTGTGATGGGGGCAATACCGGCCAGGTTGGCCCAGCTTTCGTCCCTATATTCGGGTTTCAGCCCTTTCACGCCCTCGGCGGCAAAGTCCTGGATGGCCTGGGGCCAGGTATAGTAACCCTCGCCGACAAAGGAGCTATGGGCAAAGGTCTGGACGTGTTCGGGCAGCAGTGTAGAATGGACACCGCCCACCACTACGCCCGCGCCCTGCTTGTGGGCAATCTTGGCCAGATGTTCGGCCCGCTCGATAGTGATGGTCATACTGCTGATGCCCACCAGATCGCCTTCGCCCAGGGTCTCCATAGGCAGCTCGCGCAGGTTGTCATCCCAGATTTCCACGGGGATTTCGTCGGGCACGAGGGAAGCCAGACGCATGAGCGTATAGGGCGAGCCGGGGACCTTACCAAAAACTCTTCCGTCTCGCTTAGGCTGAATCAGAATCACACGTCGCATAAACTCTCTCCTGTCTGGCTGCCAAAACTGCACAAAGCGTGTCTATCCTATCACAAATAGAAGGAGCCAACAAATTTCTCAAAGATTTTTGAGAAAAATTACCCCAGTCCCAAGAAGTTCGACTTTTCGGAAAAAGTCGAACTTCTTTTTGTGGCTATTACGCAAAGAACGAAAACCAAATGGTTGTATAGGCCACGCCAATCAGCGCGCCGACAAATACTTCAACGAATGTATGGCCGATCAGTTCCTTTAGCTCCACATCGCTGACGGGCTGGCCGGTAAAGAGTTCCCGGATGATCTGATTGAGGACTTTGGCCTGTTTGCCCGCGGCCTGGCGCACGCCGGTAGCGTCGTACATCACAACCACAGCAAAGATAACCGACAGCGCAAAGGCGTCGCTGTGGGTTCCTGAACGGTGGCCCACCGCCGAAACCAGACTGGTCACCATTGCCGAGTGGCTGCTGGGCATACCGCCAGAGCGGGCCAACACCCGCAGATCGAAGTCCCGGCGCAGAATCCACTCGAAGAGGAATTTGTAGAGTTGCACGGCCACGGCTGCGCTGATGGGCAGCCAAAGCGCTTCATTTGACCAAACATTCACGGCTTGCCTGCTTTGCAGCTATTCGCGCCATTCCTCAAAATCGGTCGTCTCCTCCTGCCCCTGCCAGCGACGCACGGTCAGCTCCGCTTCTTCCAATTTGGCCGCGCAGTGGGCGGCCAATTGGGTGCCCTGGGCGTAGAGTTTCAGCGAATCTTCCAGGGGGGTGTCGCCATTTTCCAGGCGGCTGAGCACTTCCTGCAGGCGGGTGTAGCCCTCCTCATAGCTGAGTTCTTCCAGGCTCTCCGTCTTCTTTTTTTGTGCCATTCGTCTACTCCGTGACAGTGGATTACGGGCGGTGGAGTCAGTATAGCAGATGGCAATCCAGGAATGAAACTCTTTGCAGAACTTTGTGCCGCGCCCTGGCTATGCTAGACTGGCGGGGGATGAAAATGTAGGTCGGACTGTTAGTCCGACTGGCCTGCAACGTCGCTGGTCGGACTGACAGTCCGACCTACGGATGGCTATTTCCAGGAGAGCCAGCAAGAGAAATGCTATGCAAATCGGCTTGGGGATGATAAACAATCGAACAGATGAACCAGCCTCTGGTCCTGCCGTCGTTGTGCTGGCCGACGATCTCTTCTTCGTCACCCGGCTGATGGATGTGATCCGCCAGGTGGGTGGCCGCCCGGTTGTTGTGGAGAATGCGGACGAGTTGGTGGCCGGGGTGGACCTCCACTTCCCCGTCCTGGCTCTGCTCGATCTGAAGACCCCCGGCGACTGGGAGACAGCCATCCAGCGCTGCAAACTTTCGCCCCAGAACCGGCAGATTCCCCTCTACGCCTTTGGCAGCCACGTAGATACCGAGACCCTGCGCCGGGCGCGCCAGGCCGGCGCAGATCACGCCTGGGCGCGCAGCAAAATGATGGAGGAATTGGTGGGAGTGGTCCAGCGCTATGTCCATCCGTCGGCCCGAGAGGTCGATGGATGCACCGATTCCCTGAGCCGGGCCGCGGTGGCTGGTCTGCTGGAGTTCAACCGGCGGGAATTTTTCGAGCAGCACGAATATCTGGAACTGGCCTGGAACCAGGAGAGCCGCGCCGTGCGCGAGATGTATCAGGCCATTTTGCAGGTGGGCGTCGCCTTTTTGCAGATCGAGCGGGGCAATTGGCGGGGAGCGCTGAAGCTCTTCCGCCGGGGGCTGCCCCGGCTGCGCACCCTGCCTGCTGTCTGTCAGGGGGTGGATGTGGCCGGACTGCGCGCCGCCGCCGAAACGATTCACGCCGAAGTCACCGCGCTCGGCCCGGAGCGGCTGCACGAATTTGACCGCAGCCGGTTTCCCCTCATCCGTTTCGAGAATCCCTACGGCGTCGAGGAGGTTGAGGCGCTGGGGATCGATCTGCCGGGCTGATTCCGGGAATCGGCCACACCATTTTTCGGCCTTCCCGTCATCGCCTGGCCGATTCCCGGAATCTGGCAGCGGCGGCTTGCCCCTTCTGTGTGAGCAGATAGGTGGCTGCGGGGAATTTCTGGTTGCTTTGCAGCAGTTTGGCGCCGACCAGCCCGTCCACCACCCCGTCCGCCACTTCGACAGACTCGCCGTTCAGTCCGTGCAAACGGTACGCCTTCTGCCCGTCCAGCGTGCGGTGGGATTTAAGCGTCCAGCCTTCCCCCAGGGCAGTCAGCACTGCCTTTTGGGAATCGGTCAGTTGGTTGCGGCGAAACAACCGGGAGAGTGCGGTTCGCATGGCGCAGCTTTCCACTTTCCCCAGAGAAAATCCGTGTCGATCAGTTCCATCCGTGTCAATCCGTGTCCTTCTTTTCAGAATGGGAGCAAAGGTCAATGAGCGCAAAATATGGGGTAGGGCTGCTCGGCGCAGGCTGGGTGGCCGGGGAGTATGTGAAGGTCTTTCGGGATCACCCGCTGACCGAAGTCGTCGGCATCTACAACCGGACACCGGGCAAGGCGTCCCGGCTGCTCCAAACCCACGGGGTGGCGGGCACTGAATACCCGACCCTCGACAATTTCTTTGCCGACGAGCGCATTCAGATTGTCGTCTCCTGCACCCACCCAGACGTGCGTGCGGACCACTGCATCCGCGCCGCCCAGACCGGTCGCCACATCGTCATTGAAAAGCCGGTAGCCCTCTCCCGCCCGGAGACGGCGGCCATCCGGGAGGCTGTCGCGCAGGCGGGGGTCAAGACCGTCACCAGCTTTGTCCTGCGCTGGAATCCCCAGTTTGTGACTGTGCGCAAGCTGATCGACGACGGCGTGCTGGGCGATCTGATCTACGGGGAGGCGGACTACTGGCATCCGGCCCGGCGTGCCCAGCCGGGCAGCCCGTATATGCGCAAGGATGTGGTGGGCAGCGCCTTTCTCAGCGGCGGCTGCCACGCGGTGGATATGCTGCGCTATCTGGGCGGAGAGGTGCGGGAGGTCTCGGCCTTTGCCGCGCCGCCCAAGCGGGTTCATTCGTTTGAGTTCGATCCGGTCGTCGTCGCTTCGGTCAAGTTTGCCAACGACGGGGTGGGCAAACTCTCCGCGTTGCTGGACGGGGATACGCCCTATCGCTTCAACTGTCGGCTCTTTGGCACAAACGGCTCCATCCAGAACAACGAAGTCTACTCGTCCACCAATTACCCCGGCGCACACGAGTATTGGAGCTTTCCCACCATTTCGCCCAACAGCGGGGATGTGACCCATCACCCCTTCAAGGCCGAAATCGAACATTTCCTGGACTGTATCGAAAACGACATAGAGTCCCACGCCTCCATCTACGACAGCTACAAATCCATGGCGATCTGCTTTGCTATCGACGAATCCGTGGCAAAGGGCGGCCAGCCGGTGAAGGTGATTAGCGATTAGCGAATTGCGAGTTGCGAGAGGTGTTCCTCAGTCGCAATTCGCAATTCGCAACCCGCAATTCGCATCTCTACCCCAGCAGATGCGCGTACTCCTGCAATCTGCGCTGGTTGATCTTCTCGTACTGCTCTGGCTGAATCTCGGCCATCTCGTCCTCGCTCAGGCGGATGTGCAGAATTTCCAGCGCGTCCTCGGGCGATTCTCCGTAGGCCAGCTTCTTCTTGCCGTTGCGCAAGTCGAACAGGTACATATAGTGTGGGTTGCTGAAACTGCTCATTGATTTCTTTTCCCGATTCTTCCATTCTTCAACACGCGCTAATTAGCACTTCTGATCTCTTCACGAATGATACGACGCAATCTTTCCTCTAAATTCAACCCGAGAACCGCTTCGCGCAATGTATCATTAATGCGACTTTGATAATCGCCTTCCCCCGCAAGCCCCCTAAAATACTCGACAATAGTAGCATCCAGTACAATAGCTACCCCCTGCTTTCGTTGGACTGGTTTTAGCCCAATGCGAAAGGTGGCTCGGTCAAAATCGGCTTGGGTCAACTCAGGATATTCGTCCCATTCATCACTGATTTGAGAAGAAGAATCTTTGTTCATTTCGGGTTGCCTCTCGTAAGGAAATCACATGAATCTCATCATCTGATTCGGTGTGGACGACTACTACCACCTTAAAACCTAACAATCCAATCGTAACCCACCTATCCTCGCCATAATCCCAACGATCATCTTCGACAGTAAACACTGGACCGCCAAAGACTTCGGACACACGGGAGAAGTCAAGACCGCGCTCCATTAGGGTTTTCTGTCTCTTGACCTCATCCCAGGTATAACGCATAGATGACAATCCATACTCTTGTGACGGGTTCTACCCAAGCATCCGGATACAATCATCCGCCGACAACCGGCCAATCGGTCCGGTGGCGTAGACCGCGTGGGCCACTGTGCCATCCCGGCGCAGGATGAAAGCGGTGGCGTGGATGATACTGCGTCGCACTTCATAGAAGGCGCCGGTCTTCTCGGCAAAGTCCATAAAGTCCAGCCCGTAGCCCATTGAAAAAGTCAATCCGAGCATTTCGACCAAAGATTCTGTATCCTCTTTGGAATCCACCGACGCCGCGATCAAACGGGCGTTGCGGCTTTCCAGTTCCCCCAAACGGCTCTGGTAGTCGGCCAACTGCCGACGACAGTAGCTTCACCATTTGCCCCGATAGCCGAGAAAGACGGTGAAATCGGCATTCAGGCCGTCGGGTAGGGCCAGAACGCTGCCGTCCAGCAGGGAAATCGTCATCGGGGGAAAGCGATCCCCCTGGTCAAGTTTGCGTGCGTCAGTCTGGGCCATTGGTTTCTCCTGAAAGAAGTTCGACTTTTCGGAAAAAGTCGAACTTCTGCGTCTGTGATTTGGCTACGATACAGGCCAGTATAGCACAAGCGCTGCAAATCTGTGCCTCATTCCGATAATTCGGATGTGTTTCAGTTTCAGGGCAGAAGGGAGACGCGCCCGCCGAATCAATTCGGTGTCTGCTACGGGAAACCGGTTTCAACGTACTGGCCGCCGCCTTATCACCCTGTCACCCGCTCACCTTGTCAGCCCTATCTCCGGCTGCGCCACTCCTCCCACATCGCTGGCTGGGGCGGATAATACCTGCCCGGACGCACGCCTTCCGCCGCAATCTTCTCTTTGATGTAACCCTCCACCCCCTCGTGATCCTCCACAATCTGCACGCACTCCTCGGCAAACCAGGAGGGGACTACCACCACCCCGTCGCCGTCGCCCACCAGCACATCGCCGGGACGCACCAGCGCGCCGCCGCACTGGATGTCGCCGTTCTCCTCGGCAGGCACAGCCCAGGGCGCGGACCCATAGGGCGTGCGAGCCCGGGCGTAGATAATCAGGTTGTAGTTCTCCTTCTCCATCACCTCCAAATCCCGGATGGCGCCGTCGGTGACAATGCCGTCGGCGTTGTTCATCTTTAGCTGCATCGCTTTGACATCGCCAAAAATGCAGGCCCGGGTATTGCCCATAATATCCGCCACCAGCACATCGCCGGGGCCACAGCGGGCCATTGCCCGATACTCCGGCCCGTTCTCGCCCTTCTCCATCCCGGCCATCAAATCCGGGCGGGGGGGCAGAAAGCGCAGGGTGCGTGCCCGGGCGGCCAGCCGTTTGCCCGGCGTGTAGGGGAAGACCCCTTCCATAAAGGGCAGGGGCACATCCGCATCCCGCCAGACGTGATTCCAGATGGTGGCGACGGGAAGCACTTTGAAACGGTCCAGAATCGACTGAGGAACTTCGACGGGGGTGAAGGAACGGGTCATTGGATTCTCCTGAGAGCGGAATGTGGAATGGGGAATGCGGAATAGCAGTCGAGATCAGGGACAGATGGTTGCTATCGGGTATGTGCGGTCTGAAACGTGAGAGTGCCAAAAGATCGACGGCACGCATGACTTACCGCGAATAGGAGGATGGCGCGAATGGCTGACGGCTATGCAATGATCCGTGGTATCCCGGATCAGCCGGGATCGACCAACTATTCGCGTCATCCTCTTACCGCGAATGGGTGGATTACGCGAATGGCTGACGGCTATGCAATG
>JAHDWH010000067.1:8284-28382 GCA_023384455.1 Caldilineaceae bacterium
ATCCGTGACATCCCGGATCAGCCGGGATCGACCAACTATTCGCGTAATCCTCCTACCGCGAATGGGAGGATTACGCGAATGGCTGACGGCTATGCAATGATCCGTGACATCCCGGATCAGCCGGGATCGACCAACTATTCGCGTAATCCTCCTATTCGCGGTCAAACCCACTACGCACTACGCTTCACCGGCCTCACCCGAGGCAGAAAGACATTCCCCCACGGGCTGGGCATCTCGCCCACGGGGGCGTGGATGAGGATGGGCGTGCCCGCGGCAAAGCCTTTTTCGAGGGCGGCGCGCAGTTCGTCCGGGCTGTGGGCGCGCAGACCGAGCACCCCAAATGCCTCGGCCAGCTTCACAAAGTCCGGGTTGCGCAGGTCGCTGGCGATGACCCGGTTGCCGTACTGCTGCTGCTGCATCCGACGCACATTGCCATAGGCGCCGTCGTCGAAGACCACCGAAACCGTGGCGATGTTGTGCTGCACAGCCGTCGCCATCTCCTGCACGCCAAAGAGAAAGCCGCCGTCCCCGCTGATGGAGAGGACCGGGCGATCCGGCTGGGCCACTTTTGCGCCCAATGCAGTCGAGAAGCCCCAGCCCAGGGTGCCCTGATAGCCGGTGGAGAGAAAGGTGCGGGGGTGATAGACGGGCAGGGCAAAGCGGCTGACGTAACCGACTTGGGTCAGCTCCTCTACAAAGATGCCGTCGTCGGGCAGGGCCTCCCGAATGGCGGAGATATAGGCCACCTGCGGCTGCAATTGGGCCTGTTCACTGGCGACGGCTGCCTTCAATTCTGCCATCTCCTCCTGGCGGGAAGGGCGGCGATTGTTGTACTTGCCCAGCGCGTCGACCAGCGCAGCCAGCCCGTCTGCGCTGTCTGCCACCAGACCGACCGTCGGCGGAGCGATGCGGTTGTGCTCCTCCGGGTCAATGTCGATGCGGATGATCTGAAGGTCGTCGTCCACGCCCCAATAGAGCAGGGGATAGGTGAAGCGCGTGCCCACGGCCAGCACCACATCCGCCTCGGCCCAGAAGCGGTGGGCCACAGCCAGGGGGAAACTGAGATAGTGGCGGCTGCTGAGGATGCCCCGCCCGTTGTTGGTGGCAAAGACCGGGGCTTGCAGCGCCTCGGCCAGGGCGCGGACCTCCTCCGACGCGTCCATCGCGCCGCCGCCCACAAAAATCAGCGGGCGCTTGGCCTGGCCCAGCAACTGCGCGGCCCGGTCGATGGCGTCCGGGTCCACTGCGGGACGGCGCACGGCCAGGGGCAGGGGGGAGAGGCTCATCTCCGCTTTGGCTGAAAGCACATCCAAGGGAATCTCCAGCCCTACCGGGCGGGGGCGATCCGAGAGCATTTCGCTGAGGGCCATTGCCAGCAGCCGGGGCGCTTCCTGGGGACGCTGAATGCGGGCGACCCATTTGGTCAGGCTGCGCATTGTCGCCATCTGGTCGGGGATTTCATGCAGCATTCCATAGCCTCGCCCGATCTGGTCCGTGTGAATCTGACCGGTGAGGGCAAGTACTTTGGCGTTGCAGCCATAGGCAGTGGAGAGGGCGGCGGTGGTGTTGAGAAATCCCGGCCCCGGCACGACGTTATAGACGCCCACCCGATCCCCGGCCAGGGCATAGCCCAGGGCCATATAGGCCGCGCCCTGCTCGTGGCGGCTGTGGATCACCCGCAGCCGATCCCCTGCGTCGTAGACGGCGTTATAAAAATAATCGTTCTGCACGCCGGGCAGCCCAAAAATTGTGTCGATGCCGTGGGAGAGCAGGGCGGAGACGAGGGCTTCGCCGCCGGTGTGGGTGGAGGGTGGGGCGGTGGGTGTTGTGGGCATTGGTCTCTCCTGTGGGGTGGAGCGTATTGCGTATTTCGTATTGCGTAGGGTGGCGGAGCCACAATTTGCGTGCGAAGACGTGAAACGTGAGAGTACGTGACGACACCTCACGTTTCACGTCTTCACGCTTCTGCACGCAATTCGCAATCTTCAGTCCGTGCAGAATAACCCACTTTGCCCCGGAGTTCAAACCCGATTTCGGTCTTTCGTCTCAGCGGTTTGACGTATCCCCCGCCATCCGGTATGATAGGTCCATCATCGACTCAATTTTCTCCGCTGCACTTATTATTTTCATCCCCAGCGCCACGACGCGCCAACGATCCACAATCAATAGGCCGTAACACGAGCAAGCCTGACACCAGACTTTGGACCGGTGGCTGCGGACTACTGACAACCGAAGACGGACTCTTTATGCAAGCCTACATCGTCCGCCGGACGCTGCAAGCGATCCCGCTGCTCCTGATTCTGAGCTTTGTGCTCTTTCTTCTGGTGCGGTTGGCCCCTGGCGGCCCCCTGGCCCAGGCCGAGCGCAACCCAAATATCACCCAGGAGCAGATCGAGCGTCTGCGCCAACGGATGGGGTTGGACCAGCCTTTCTACATCCAATACGCCAAATGGGCGCGCACGATTGTGCTGGAAGGGGATTTGGGCACTTCGATCAAAAGTGGGCGACCAGTGAGCGAGATGATCGGCGAGCGCATCCCCAACACACTGCTGCTGGTGGGGGTGGCTTTTCTGCTGGCGGTCTGCGTGGCGATTCCCCTGGGCGCACTCTCGGCCCGCAAACAGTACTCCTTCCTCGACTACGCGGTGACGACCTTCACCTTTGCCGGTCAATCCGTGCCCATCTATTGGCTGGGGTTGATGGCGATTCTTGTCTTTTACGTCTGGATCGACAATCCCTTCACCGGCAAGCCCCTCTTCCCTGCGGGCGGAATGTACTCCATCGGCAGCGACAAAGGGCTGGGCGATCTGCTCTGGCATATGGTGATGCCTGTGGGCACCCTCAGCCTGGCCTGGATCGCCTGGTACAGCCGCTTCTTCCGGGCCAGTATGCTGGATGTGCTGAACGCTGATTATATGCGCACGGCCAGGGCAAAGGGGCTGTCGGAGGGGCGGGTGCTCTATATCCACGCCCTGCGCAATGCGGTGATGCCCCTGGTGACGATGATTGCCCTGGACTTTCCCGCGCTCTTTGCCGGCGCGCTCTTTACAGAGACGATCTTCTCCTGGCCGGGGATGGGGCGGCTCTTTTGGGAAGCCGCCCGGGGTCGGGACTATCCGGTGCTGCTGGGGGTGATTCTGATCAACGCCGGGCTGATTGTCGTCGCCAATATTTTGGCGGATTTGTTGTATGGGGTGATTGATCCGCGGGTGCAGTATGACTAAGGCGCGGCGTATTGCGTATTGCGTAAGTTGATAGCGATGACGGATACTGCGCACACTCCTTGCACTTTACCCTAACGAAAATACAGAAAAGATCGCTCCAACGCCACTACCTACGAAATACGCAATACGCAATACGCAATACGGAACACCCAATGACCGAAGCCGTTCTCGACCACTACGAAGCCACTTCGCTGACCCAACTGACCGTCCGCCGCTTCTTCCGCCACAAAATGGCCCTGCTTTCTATCGGCGTGCTGGCACTGGTGATTTTCAGCGCGGCCTTTGCGCCCCTCAGCCCCTATGGGCCGACGGAGCAGAACCCGTCCAACGATCTGATGCCCCCGTCCCTGAGCCACTGGTTCGGGACAGACGACCTGGGCCGGGATGTCTTTACCCGCACCCTCTACGGCGGGCGCATTTCAATTGTGGTGGGATTGACCGCCACCGCGCTTTCCCTGCTGGTGGGGGTAGTGGTGGGCGCACTGGCCGGTTACTTTGGCGGCTGGCTGGACAATCTGCTGATGCGTATCACCGACGCCTTTCTCAGCCTGCCCAGCCTCTTTGTGCTGATTCTCATCAGCACAATTTTGCGGGATATGCCCAACTCCGCCCTGCGCAGCAGCGTCTGGATTGTGGTGGTGGTCATCGCCGTCCTCTCGTGGATGTGGCCCGCCCGCCTGATCCGGGGTGCGTTTCTGAGTATGCGCCATCACGAATTTGTGGTGGCCGCCGAGTCGGTGGGGGTGAGCGACTGGCGTATAATGCTGCGGCACATTCTGCCCAATACAGTCGGGCTGATTATTGTCCAGGCTACCCTTTCTGTCGGCTCGGCTATTATTATTGAATCGGGCCTGAGCTATCTGGGCTTTGGGGTGCAGCCGCCCACGCCCAGTTGGGGCAATCTGCTGGCGACGGCCCAGGTCTACGCCCTGCGTGCCCCCTGGCTGATGGTCTTTCCCGGCCTGATGATTTTCATTACTACAATGTCTGTCAACCACATCGGCGACGGCCTGCGCGACGCGTTTGACCCGTTTTCGGTGCGATAAGAGCCGTGGGCACGTTCCTGGAAAGCGTTCTTTCTCTCGGAAACGTGAAACGTAAAACGTGAAATCATTCGTATCTTCTCACGTTTCACGCCTCACGTTTCAGCTACCCAATTCTTGCCCCCGCTCATCAATTTTCTACCTCAAAAGGAGGACCCGGATGAAACAATCCAAACAAACGATTTTTGTGACGCTTCTGCTGGCAGTGGTTCTGGCCTTGTCGGCCTGTGCCGCGCCGCCCCCCCAACAGGCGACCGGCGGTGAAGCCGCGCCGGCTGCTGCCGATGCCAGCGGCGGCCAGGTCGTGCTGATTATCCCCGAAGAACCGGCCACGCTGAATCAGTATTTGGCCGTGGCCGCGATTGTGCGCCAGGTGGCCGACGCCACCACCGCGGGGCTGAGCGTCGTTGACCAAAACGGCGACTTCCAGCCTGTCCTGGCCGAAGCCATTCCGTCGATTGCCGATGGCACTGTCTCGGAGGATTTCCTCACCGTCACCTGGAAATTGCGCCCCGGCCTGCTCTGGTCCGACGGCACGCCCATCACCAGCGACGACGTGAAATTCACCTGGGAAGCCGTCTCCAACCCGGACAGCGGCGCGGTCCTCTCCAACAACTTCGAGAAGATCGCCAGCATCGACACCCCGGACGAACTGACCGCGGTCGTCCACTACAGCGAGGTCAACAGCGCCTATCCTATGCAGTTTGCCTATGGCATCCTGCCCCGCCACGCCACGGGTGAAGCCAACGCCATGGAAAAGTGGGAATGGAACCGCAACCCGGTCACAGCCGGCGCTTTCGTCGTCTCCGAATGGAACTCCGGTGACAGTATTGTGATGGACCGCAACCCCAACTACTACCTGGACGGCCAGCCCTATCTGGACCGGCTGATCTTCAAAGTTGTGCCCGATCCCGGCGCGCAGATGGCGATGATGATTCAGGGCGAGGGGCAGGTTCATCTCTGGCCCGGCGCTACCAAAGAGGATTACGATGTGCAGGTGGAGGGTGAGGGCGCGCTGCAAGAGGTTCCCGGTCAGTGGAATATGGCCCTGCGCTTCAATCTGAGCCAGCCCTTTGACGACGACACCGGCCCCACCCCGCCCCATCCCATCCTGGGCGATCTGAAGGTGCGCCAGGCCCTGGCCTATGCCCTGGACTACGACACAATTATCAACGACGTCAACCCCGGCGTGTCGCCGGCCACCAGCCCCTTTGCCTACGGCTGGTATCGCTGCGACATCCCCCGCACCTACGGTTTCGATGTGGACAAGGCCAGTGGCTTGCTGGAAGAGGCTGGTTGGGTGTTGGGCAACGACGGCATTCGCGTTGCCAGCGGCGCTGCCAATGCCGAAGATGGCACACGGCTGAGTCTGCAAATGGAGGGCTACACCAACTTCCAGCCCCTGGTGAAGCTGGAAGAGGCGATTGTGGAGATGTGGAAGGCTGTGGGCGTGGAAGCCACCATCCAGAACGACGACTTCTCGATTATCTTCGGCTCCCTGGCCGACGGCTCACCCCGCAAGACGGGCAACTTCGACATTCTCGTCTACGATTCCAGCCTGAGCATCGATCCCCAGGCGACGATTGCCGGGCTGTTTCATTCCAGCGCCATCCCCTCTGCCGATAACCCGGCCGGGGCCAACTACTCCCGTTGGGTGAATGCGGACGCGGATGCGGCCATCGAGACCGCGGGCAGCACAGTGGACGTGCCCACCCGCCAGGCCGCCTACTGCGATCTGGCGAATCTGATCGACGCGGAACTGCCCCAACTGCATCTCTACCTCTTCACCGAGGGCTACGGGGCCACCGACGCGCTCAGCGGCTACGCTGTGAGCATCTGGGGCAGCCTGACCTGGGACGCCCAGAATTGGAAGTTGAGCCAGTAGGGAAGCAGCCTGTGCTTCCGATAATTGCTTGACCCAATGAAACGTGAAACGGGAGAGTACCGTCCTTTCTCCCGTTTCACGTTTCACATTTTTGCGTGACAGGAATTGGATTTCTCGGAAATAGTGTACTGGTCAACGAGATGGTAAAACGTAGGTACGGTTTGCAACCGCACTTTCACCCGAAGAAGTGCGGTTGCAAACCCCACCTACAGATTTCACGATGTTTTTGACCAGTACATTTTCACGGAAATAGCCAAACGCCGTCACGGCTTCTGCGCTATCGTATCCCAAAAAACGTGTCCCAGTGCTGTCCCACCACCACAGGTTGCCATTGAGTTTGTTCTGTAGGAGCCATTCCATGCCACCTACCTATTGCGCAAGCGCACCCCGCCTGGGCCATCGGTATTCCTGGCTGCTGGGCATTGCCCTCTCCATCGGGTTACTCAGTGGCCCGTTATCTCAAACGGCCATCATCGCCATCAATCGCAGCCCCCCCAGCCAGACGACCAGCCTGGAATTGGAAGGCGATCTGACCCGCAACGCGGCGCAGATCGACGGGGCCAGGGGCCAGACCGCCACGACCTCCCTGCGCCAAGTTGTCGAACCGATGGACTTCCGCATCTGCCAGAAAGAAGCGGCTATCGACCAGACCGCGCCGGATGCGCCGGTCATTGAAGCGTGGGAAGAAGGGAATGGGAGAGTCAGCCTGACCATCGCCATCCCCCCCCTGACCTCCCGGGTAGTGGTGTGCCGTTTACTGGCAGATGGAGGCTTCCGGCCTGTGGCTGTGATCGAAGCCCCAGACAGGGGCAAGAGAGTGACGTTCGTGGACGAGGGCCTGCCCAACGGCCAGCCTGTCTACTACCGGGCCGTGGCCTTCAACGATGTGGGGTTGGCAAGCGAACCCAGTCCATCGATGCAGGCCGTCCCCCACGCGCCGATTACCGACGCCCGGCTACTGGAGCCGACGACGGTTGAGCAGGTGATCGGCGCAACCAAATCCAGGGAACTCTTGCAGGCGGTTGTGACAGTGGCCGGTGTGACCGACGGAAAAGGCCCGGGACCGGGCATTCTGGCCCGGGCGGGCTATGCGCCGGCAGCCTTTGATGGCCCTACCACAGCCCCGCCGATGCAGTGGGTGGATGCCGAATACGCAGGGGAGATGGGCGGCGGCGATCTCTACGCGGCGGCTCTGCTGCCCGATGCTGTGGGCGACTATCTCTTCGGCTTCATCTTTAGCACAACCGGCGGGCGGGATTGGGTCTACGCCGACACCGCCGGGATGGGTTGGGGGATGGGAGAGGGGATTCCCTGGGCCGCGCCGGGCGTGCTGACCGTCCTCCCCAACGACGACAGCAAAGCGCCCACCTGCCCCTTCCGCATCGACAAATTATTCGCTTCGGCGCTTCGATTGACTGTCGGCTGGCGGGCCGCGCACGCCGCAGACCGCTCCCACTACCTGCTCTGCCGCCGGGGCGTAACCCCGGGCGAAGCGGGCTGGATGCGTCCTTCCTATTCACCCCCGCCGACAGACAGAAAAGCGGGCCAACTGCGACATCCCAACAGGCTGTGCTGGCTCCGTCGCTACCCGGCGGCAGCTATCACCGCTACACCCAATGATTAAATCCCAAAATGGAGAATCAGTAGATGCAGAAAATTTTCAGATTTCATCCCCTTTCCGCTCTCTTCGTATTGATCGCCCTTGCGCTCTTTACCGGTTCGGTTGTCTTGGCCGATCCCGGCCCGACGGGCGCGGAAACGCCAACCGCTGTTCAGAGTTACAGCAACGCCTCCTTTACCGTCAACTATAACCCGGCAAGCTGTCAGGGCACGGTGACCGACTGGCCCACCGCTGGCGTAGCGGCGATGAATCACGTGGCCGACATTCTGGACGACGCCATTACCAACGACGGCACAATCCTTATCGACGCCTGCTACGAAGTGCAGGACGCGGCCACCCTGGCCGCGGCTGGCCCGTCCGGCAGCGTAGAAGCGTGTGCCAGCGGGGGCGGCGCACTGCCCGTAGCCAATACGGCCTACCCCATGGCCCTGGCCAATGCCCTGTGTGGCGCAGACCAAAACGGAGCCGATGCGGAGATCAGTGCGTCGGCCAACTCGACTATCCCCTGGGATTTCTGCACCACCAATTGTGCCTGGGCAGATGCCCAAAAATACGATTTTGTCAGCACAATGATCCACGAACTTCTCCACGGGCTGGGCTGGGTGGATAACATTCTTACGGACGGTTCGTTTGATGGCGTGCCCAACATCTTTTCCCGCTTTATCGCCTGTAATGGCGCGACAGATGGCGTCTGCACCGATGGGCAACGGCTGACCGACGTAGCAACGGGCCAGACTTTGGCGGCGGCGTTGACAGTGGGCAGCGGTAAACTCTCTTTCGTCGGCCCCAATGCAAAAACGGCGTTTGCGGGAACTTTTGCCAATGCCGCCGCCGCCCAGGGACCCTTCCTTTTTGCGCCAAACCCATACCAGCAGGGGTCCAGCATCAGCCATTGGGACGATAACCACACGGCCAACACAGGCCGGATGATGAATGCGGCCACCGGGCCTGGCCTCAGCTCCCGGGTGGTGGATGCGATTACGCTGATGTCGCTCAAAGACCTGGGCTGGTCTGTGCTGGAGAGCAGCGATTTCAGCGATGCAGCCCTTAACAGCTATGGCGCGGCCCGCCACTACAACGCGGCGGGAATCGTCGGCCATTCCTTTCTGGGCACGTCTGTCTCTTTGGAAGCCGGGCCAGCCCGCTCCGGACAAGCCGACAGTGGGAACGACGGCCTGACCCCCACTGCCTGGGCCGACGGCGCGCAAGGGGGGAGTGTGAGCGCGACGGTCGCCAACAATCGGGGCTGCCTGAGCAGTTGGGTTGACTGGCAGGGCGACGGCAGCTTTGACGAGACGGCGGATCGGGTGGTGTCGATGCGGCCAGTCAACCCGGGGGCAAATGCCATTCAGTTCCCTGTCCCCGCCGACACTTTCACCGGTAGCGGTGGCAACCAGACGCTCTCGGCCCGTTTCCGTCTGCTCCCCGATTGGGATGGGGATGGCAGTTGCGACGATCAGCCAGCCGTTCAACCCGCGGGTTCGGTCTACGGCGGCGAGGTGGAGGACTACCGCTGGGTCTTTGACGCCGACGGCAATCCTGTGCAGGCAACCAATCACCTGATCTACCTGGCGCTGATCACCCGAAGCAACCCGGCCCCCTAGCAGACTGTCGGAGAGGCAAGAAACAGAACGCGGATGACGCGGAAAGGGCTGATTTTCGCGGATAGAAGCGAGAAAAATCTGGCTTTTTTGTACTGATCAACGAGATGATAAAACGCAGGTGTGGTTTGTAACCGCACTTTCACCCGGAGAAGTGCGGTTGCAAACCGCACCTACAGATTCCACCATCTTCTTGATCAGTACAAAAATCCGGCTTTTTCCGTACTTTCCGCTCAATCCGCGTTCTATTCTGTGCTACTCCGACAGCCTGCTGGTACAGTAACTGCTCACCCCCACCCAACCTCCCCCACAGTGGGGGAGGAGTCGATCCACTTCCCTCCCTGGAACGGGGAGGGGTAAGGTGGGGTGGCTCAACAGTTACAAGCCTGCGTAGTTACGAAAAAATTGAACTTCTGAATGATGCCTACACAATTCCTCCACAATTATCTGCTATTCTGTCAGGGGTGCGTTCCCAAACCAGACCACCTGACTTTTCATCCATTTCACCATAAGGATATCTCTATGCAGTTTCTCTCCAGCACCAGGACATATATGTTTCTGCTTCTCATTGTTCTGGCCCTGGCCGCCTGTTCTTCTCCCGCTGAGCCAGCCGAACCAACGACACCCGCTGCCGTGGAACAGCCCGCCAGCACACCTGTTCCTCCAGCCGAGCCTGCATCCGCCCCCGCCGCAGAAGCCACCAAAGCGCCAGAAGCCGAAGCGCCTGTACCGGGTGGTGACACCATCACTTTCGCGGTTGACCCGGCCCAATCGGAAGCCCGCTTTGTCATCAACGAAGAGCTGATGGGCAGCCCCAAGACAGTGATCGGTGTCAACAACGGCGTCAGCGGCGAAGTGACAGTCAACCCCAGGGACCCAGCCAGCGTAGCCATTGGCCCGATTGTTATTGACGCCAATACTTTTGTCACCGACAGCGACCGGCGCAACGGCGCGATCCGCCGCTTCATCCTGCAAAGCACCAGCTATCCCACCATCACCTTTGCCCCGACTACTATCGAAGGTGTGCCAGCATCCGTAGCTGTGGGTGATACCTTCGCCCTGCAGGTCACGGGTGATCTGACCATCCGGGAGATCAGCCGGGCCGAGACCTTTGCCGTAAGCGTAACGGTTGTTTCCGAGAGCGAACTGCGCGTCAGTGGCGAAACCCAGGTTTTGCGCGAGAACTACGAACTGACTATCCCCAGCGTGCCCAGCGTTGCCAATGTAACAAACGAAGTCCAACTCCAGTTCGACTTCGTAGCCGTTGGGAAGTAGGGAACTGGGGACTGGGGAGCAGGGACTGGGGAGCGGGGAGTAGTCACCTACTCTCCACTCCTCAGTACACGAGTAACTGCTCACCCCCACCCAACCTCCCCCACTGTGGGGGAGGAGTCGATCCAGTTCCCTCCCTAGAATGGGGAGGGGTAGGGTAGGGTGGCTGAACAGTTACGTACACGACAGCACAAACAACTCTGTGGCTCCGCCTGCTCTTGCCGGGTCTGTGACCGGCGGGGCGCCAGAACCACACGGCTATTTCCGCCGCACTGCACTAATCTCCAATCCCCAGTCCCCAGTCCCCAGGCCCCCTTGCCCCAACCCCCCACCCCCGCGAAAAAAGGCGGATGGAAAAAACCCCCGCCCACCACCCTCTGGACCGCCGCCAGGCCCTCGCCGCGGGGGTCGAACTGCCCATCTACACCAGCGGAGCGGCCCTCTTTGCCGACATCTCCGGTTTCACCCCTCTGACCGAAAGCCTGGCTTTGGCCTATGGCCCCCGGCGAGGGGCGGACGAACTCACCCGCCAACTGAATGAGGTCTATAACGCCATCATTGCCCCGGTCCACGCCCACGGCGGCGCGGTCATCGGCTTCAGTGGAGACGCCATCACCTGCTGGTTTGATGACAGGGGATCGGTTGGAGCGGGGCTGCTGGCGGGGTGTGCCGCAGCCCTGGCGATGCAGCAGGCAATGACCGCCTTTGCCCAAATAGCCTATCCCGGCGGACAGATTGCACTGGCAATCAAAACCGCGCTGGCCGGGGGATCGGCCCACCGCTTTGTGGTGGGGGACCCCAACAGTCGGCTGATCGATGTGCTGGCTGGGCGCGTGCTGGAGCGGATGGCCGCGGCCGAAGCCGCCGCGGAACAGGGCGAGACGCTGCTGGATGAAACGAGCGAAGGGGTGATCCGCGGGCAGGTGACCGGTGGGTGGGTGCAGCGCAACGACAGCCGTTTCTTCCGGGTGCGCAGGCTGGAGGGGGCAGCGCCGCCGCAAAGCGTCGCCCCCGAAGTGATTCTGCCCGACGAGATCGCCCGGCCCTGGCTGCTGCTCCCGGTCTACCAGCGCATTCAGGGCCAGCAGGGGCGTTTTCTGGCAGAGCTGCGCCCGGCCGCTGCGCTCTTTCTCAAATTTGATGGACTGGATTTCGACGTACCTGTTGAGCCACCCCACCCTAGCCCTCCCCATTCCAGGGAGGGAAGCGGATCGACTCCTCCCCCACAGCGGGGGAGGTTGGGTGGGGGTGAGCCGTTACCTTTCGACGCCAATCCGGCAGCGGCCAGTCAGTTGGACCGCTACATCCGCTGGGTGCAGGCGGTGGTGGACCGCTTCGAAGGCAGTCTGATCCAACTCACGACAGGTGATAAGGGCAGTTATCTCTACGTCGCCTTTGGCGCACCTGTAGCCCACGACGACGATATTATGCGGGCCATCTCGGCTGCCCTGGAATTGGCAAACTCGGCCCGGCTCTTTCCCTTTCTTGCCAGCGTGCGTATGGGCATCAGCCAGGGGCGGATGCGGGTGGGGGCCTATGGCAGCGAGCACCGGCGCACCTATGGCGTCTTGGGCGATGAAACCAATCTGGCGGCCCGACTGATGTCCAAAGCCGAGCCAGGCCAGATTCTGGTCAGCCAGCGGGTGGCAGAACAGATCGACGAGCGCTTTCAATTGCGCACTCTTGGCCCTATGCGTTTCAAAGGCAAGAACGATCCCATCCCCGTCTTTGCCGTAGAGGGGGAGCGGGCCCTTTCCGGGGATGACTACCGGTCGCTTTTTGCCAGCCGACTGGAGGGGCGGGATGTCGAAATGGCGCAGATGCAATCTGTGCTGGCCGAAGCGGTAACCGGGCGCGGCCAACTGTTGCGCTTGCAGGGGGAGGCGGGCGTGGGCAAGAGCCATCTGGCCGCGCTCTTTTTGGAAGAAGCCCAGCGTCAGGGCGCACAGGTGGCTGTCGGCACCTGCCAAAGCACTGGGCGCGGGGTGGCCTATGGCGCGGTGGGAAGCATTGCCCGCCAACTGCTGGGCCTGGCCGGGCAGGACGCAGCCAGACCCCAGGAACAGATTCTCCAATTGGAAGCTGCCCTGGGTGGAATGAACCCGGAATGGCTGGTGCGTCTGCCCCTGCTGGGCGATCTGCTCCGTCTGCCCATCCCGGACAACCCGACTACCGCAGCCTTCACCCCCCAACTACGCCAGGAGGCGCTGACCGCACTGGCGCTGGAAATTGTACTGCTGCGGGCCAGGCAGCGTCCCCTGCTCCTCTTTGTGGAAGACCTGCACTGGATCGACGAGGCTTCGGGGCAATTGATTCTGGCCCTGGCCCGGGTTATCCGGGAAGCCCGGATTCTGCTTCTGCTGGCCCACCGCCCCCTGCCCGCCGAGACAGTCGGCGCCACTTTGGGCGAGCTGACCACAGGCAGCGAACATCCGGTGATCGAGTTGGCAGAGTTGCCACCGGCAGGGGTAGCCGGGCTGGTGAGCAACCGTCTTGGCGGCCCGGTGGATGAGCTGGCCCTGGGGTTGATTCAGGTCCAGGCCCAGGGCAACGCCTTTTTCACCGAAGAGTTGGTGGATGCGCTTTTCGAGGCCCGGCTGCTGGCGCAAGCAGGAGAACAATGGACATTGGCCCCCACCCTGCTGGCCCAGTTGCAGGCCGATGGCTGTGTGCAGCGGGTGGAAGGGCGCTGGCAGTTGCTGGCAGATGCGCCGCTCTCCGCGGTAAGTCTGGGTATGCCGGACAGCATCCACGGGGTGGTTCTCTCCCGTCTGGATCGCTTGCCAGAGGATGCCAAACTGGCCCTGAAACTTGCCAGTGTGATCGGTCGTGTCTTTGAAGTGGCGTTATTGGCGGCCATTCATCCCGCAGCACTGACGACCGATGCGCTTTTGGCCCAGATCGAAACCCTGAGCCGCCGGGATTTTGCCCGGCTCGAACGCCCACAGCCCCACATCACCTACATTTTCAAACATAACATCACCCAGGAAGTGGTCTATAAGACGCTGTTGGAAAGCCAGCAGCAGGAGGTCCACACGGCTGTGGCCGGGCAGTTGGAGAAGCTGGCCCCCAATGCCATCGAGCGGCTGGCCTTCCATTACCGTCACGGCGATGTGAGCCAGCCCCCGGTGCGGGACAAAGCCCTGCACTATCTGGACGCGGCCGGGGTCAGGGCCAGACGGGAATATGCCAACGAGACTGCCCTGGGCTACGTGGAGCGGGCATTGGCCCTGGAAAGCGGCTGGCAGCGCCAGCAGGCCAAAGTGGAGTTGCTCCACATTCTGGGCCGCCGGGAGGAGGAGCAGGCCAGCCTGGATCAACTGGACGGTATGGCTGGTGTATCCCCGTTGGAGGTACATCTGCTCTGGGGACAATTCCACGAGGCAATGAGTGATTACCCGGCTGCCCTGGCTGCAATGGAGACGGCGGCGCAAACCGCCCGCTCCGGCAACGACAGCCGGGGGCTGATCCGGGTGTTGGGGCGCACGGGGCTGATCCACTGGCGGCAGGGCAATTACACGGAATCCGCGGCTGTTTATGGGGAAGCGTTGGAATTGCTGGCGGGGGGGGCCGACTGGTCGGCGGAGGAGGGGGAGATTCGCTACGGATTGGGCATCCTGCACCGGCAGCAGGGCAAGTTTGTGGAGGCCCGCCAGGAGTTAGAAGCAGCCCTGGCCCTGGCCCGACGGCTGGAAAACCGGCCAGAGGAGGCGAAGATACTGGCCGCGCTGGCAACAGTAGCGCATTTGTATCGTCGGGATTACTCGGCGGCCCTAGCCTACAATCAGCACGCATTGGAAATTCGTCGGACGATTGGCGATAGAGCGGGCGAAGGTGCAAGCCTATTGGCGCTGGGGCAGACCTATTCCGGGCAGGGAAGTTACGCTGAGGCGATTGCTGCATTTCAGCGCGCGCTTGCCGTCCAGCAATCCTTGGGCAATCGGTGGTGGGAGGCGATAGTCTGGAATATGCTGGGTATTGGGCATATGCTGATTGGCAACTTCCAGGAAGCACACAGCGCATTGACAACTGCGTTGACGATTGTTAAAGAAATCGGTGCAGAGGTAGGTGAGGCATACATTCAGGTGAATTTGGGGCAGATATTGCGGGATACGGGCGATATGGCCGGGGCTGAGGCAGCCTTTGCGGTTGGGTTGAATTTTGCCATTCTCCGACAGGATCGCCAGTTGGAAGCCATCTGTCATAGCGATCTGGCGTTGCTACGGATGTTGCAGAAAGAATATGGGCAGGCAATCGAGGCGGCGCAACAGGCACAAATGCTCTATTCAGAAATTGGAACACCCTACCCTGCGACGGCTGATATTACAACACTGGCCCGGGCAAGTTTGGCGTTGGGTCGCCTCACAGAAGCAGCCGCCTTTGCAGATCAGGCGTTAGCACTGCTCAATGAGTGCGCAGACGAAGGGGTTGACTTCCCTCATCGGGACTACTGGTATTGCGCAGAAGTTCTGTTGGCCGCAGGTCGCCCCGCGGATGCAGCAAACGCTAAGTCAGCAGCCCGCCGTCTATTGCAGGGAAAGGCAGAGAAAATTTCCGATCCGCTGCTACGCGCATCGTTCCTGGAGAATGTATCATTCAACCGGGAAATATGGGCAGCGATTTAATGTACCGCAAGCTGTCAGCTTGCGGTACAGAGTCTACCGTTCGATTTGTGGCAGATACAGTTGGTTGATTGTCGGTCTATCCTCCGCCAATAAGAGCGCATAGACACCCACGCCCTGGGTAGGGGCAATCGCCAGACGGCCATCGATTAAATCGTCCAGATTGACACTTTTGATGGACTTCCAAACAGCGCCATTCCAATAAGCGATTACAACTTCAGGCAAAGTCTGGGCAATACGGCCCTGGGCGCGGGGCGGGCGGACGCGCAGAGTAACGTGACCCTCGTCGGCCAGGGTGTGGGGCAAAGCCACCAGTCGATAGGCCTGGCCCACAATCCGCCGTCCTTCCGGTGGTTTGGGTGTGCCTGCCATACTCTGCAAGGCGATAAACTCACCCCGTTCCAGAAAGATATCTGTGCGACGGGCAAATTCCGCCTTGCCGTCAGAAGAAATCACAGGAACCCCACCAAACCAATACGCCGGCCCCTCGGCCCCTGTGCCCCCCACGCCGTAATCCACCAGCGTCTCCCGCCGGGGATCGGTCTCGCTGGCCGCCTCGTCCACATAGACCTGTACATAAGCCGAGGTGGCGTCTACGGGTGAGTTGAACGTGCCCGTATGCAGGCTGCCATCTGTGACCAGAACGATCTCTGTCGGTGTGTTCGTGTCTTCCGGATAGAGCACCGCCCGGATGGAGAGACCGGTGCTGATCGCCTGGGTGACCGAAATACCGATGGTACGGCTGACCGCGTGGGAGATTTCGATGATCGGCGACCAGGCGTCATCTTTCTCCATTTGCAGGCTGTTATCGCCCACTTCCAATTCTTCGCAGCCGTACTGGTGGCGGGGTTGCGAAGTATCCTCCGTAAAGTCATTCACATCAAAAACGCAGAAGCGATCCGCGGTCTGAGCACCGCTGAGGGTAATTTGGGTTGTCCCTTCACTGGGCTTGCCCTGATCGATAATACGTTTGTCCCGAATCAGAAAGGCCCTGGCTTCGCCAGAAGCCGTCTCGCCGGCCTGATAGTTAAGGCTAAATGTCTGGTTGGGCAGCACCACCGCCGGGTTGGAAGGGGGATGGATGGTCACATTCGTCAGGGAGACCGGGGGCGCGCTGGGGCCGGGGTTCAGCGCAACGGGGGAGACCAGCGAACTGTACCAGAGCAGAATCGTCTGCCATTCGTTGCGTTTCAGCGTATGGTTGGCCAGGGTAGCGCCACACGCGCTCTCCCAGTGGCCGGGATCAAAGACAAATTCGGTGTTTGCCTCCTCATAGACCCAGCCCATCGCGCTGCCTGTGCAGCTATTCGTCTCTACAATTTCGCCGTCCCCTGTCACCGCCAGATAGGTGTCGAAGAGATAGAGCAGATAGTGGCCCAACTCGTGGGCCAGGGCCAGGGGCCAATCATTGCTGGTGTCCACGCCCAGATCAGCGGGTTCGCCGGGCAGGTTGAAGCGATTCCACGTGCGCCCCATAAAAGTATGGCCGGGGTAGTAAGAGACGGTGGAAATCAGTGGGTCCTGGATGTCGCTTTCGCTCACCCCGCCGATCCCGGCGTGGGGGCGCAGATTGTTGCTGGCATAGATGCGTACATCCGCCTCATCCCACATATCGTAGTTTTGATAGATATGAACATCGGCCAGCCCCATCTGGCCGTCGGTAAAGTCATAGAAATAGTTGGCCGCTTTCAGGATATAGCTGCGCAGCCGATTCTGATACGCGGTATCGCCCGTCATACTCCACTGGGTGGAGACGATCAGATTGTGCAGCAAGAGCGGTCTGGATGGCTCGATGCGCAGGGTCATTTCATTGGCCGGGATGCGGTTGAACTCAGCGGCACGGACCGGGCGCGGCCCATCGGACGTGTGCATCAGCTTTGAGCGGGTGGTGTTGGAAATCGTCAGACCCGCCCACAAAGCATCGCCTATCCGAACCTGGCTGCGGGGGACAATATAGCCCTGGCTGTCGGTTCTGACGGGCGGCCCGGTCTGGGTGCCGTCCCGCAGGACAACCACCTGGGCATCCCCGGCTGGCACACAGGCCGTTTCTCTCTGATAACAGACCCGGATGTTGTTGGCGGGAAAGAAGGGGCCAAAGACCAGATTGTCGATGGCTTCGAAATTGAGGGTGCGTCCGTAGTCTAGTTTCAGTTGGGCAATGCGGCCAAACGCATCGGTCAGACCGATAAATGCGCTGTGTGAGACCGGGACAGGCGTCAATTGTGTGCTGCACAGGAAGCGCCCGGAACGGTCATAGGCGCTCAGACTGGCCGTCAGATTGGCTGGTTTTCCATTGCCATCCCCGCCGTTGCCAATCCACATCCCCGCGTGGCTCTGCTCTCTGTCAAAGAAAATCGACATAGGCACACCCTCGCTGGTGGCCTCGATTGGATCATTTCTCGCCACATTCGGCGCGGAGCGGGGCTGGGATGGATCGCCGAAGTGGCCTGCGTAGATGACGGCGTGATTGGTCTTGCTCTTCTCGAAGCGCACCCCGTGGCTGTTGACGTAGAAATCACCGATCTCCGCGCCATTCTGCATATCGTCAAAATCGATATGGGCGAAGCCGGGGATGGTGGCCTGGTTGGTCAGTTGTCCGCAGGGGAGGGTCAGGCTGACGTTGCAATTATTGCCCAGAGCAAAGACCACCAGATTGATAAAGAGCGCCTGGCCCAGGGGGGACATCGCGCTGGGCGGCCCATCGAAACCCCAGAGGGTGCGGCAGCCCTGGCCCACAACCAGCCCGTTGACCGGTGGGGCTTTGGGTGTGCTGCCCAGCAGCGCGTGGGGCAGCACATCCGTCGGCTGATCCGTCAGGTCGATGGCGATGGCGTCCACGGGCTGGGCAAAGAGGGGGATTTCCCGCTGGTTGCGCACCAGTGTTGTCAGGTCATAGGGGACGCGCAGAGAGGTCAGTTGGGGATCACCGGCCACAATCTTTTGGGCTTGCCGCCCGCTGCCGTTGGGCGCGCCGATCAGCAAATCCAGTTTGCCAAAGAGGGCGTGTCCCCCCTTGCCCACGCCGACAACCCGGCCAGCCTTTTGCAGCGCAGCCACCTGATCCGGCGTGCCCCAGCTTTCACCGCTTCCCGTATCCTGGCCCACAATGACCAGCCGATAGGTATCGAAAACCGTAATTGTGACATTGGCCAAAGGAATCAGAACAACCGGCAGACCGACCCGACCCAACAGGGCCACAAACTGGGCGGCCTGCTCCTTGTCTTTGTCATAAATGTAGGCAATAGGGTCTGCAAAGCGGGGCAAAGCGCCGGTTACCTGAAAGAGGGCATTGGCTTTTTTGCCTGCGGTTTCACTGCCACAGGGATTGCCGGTGCAGACCTCAATGCGGTGATCGCCGGGGTTGGCATCTTCTGGCACGGGGAAAGGGATGCTGAAGCTATCGCCCAATTCCATCGAGTGGACGCCCAGTTGTTCGCCATCCCAAAAGAAAGTGAGTTCGCCGCCGCCGGGGCTAAAGCCCTGGCCGTTGACCAGCGCAATGGACCCAGCGCTGCCCGCGGGCGGATCGAGGAAAATAGTGGGTTCGCCGGTCTGGGCCTGGGCATAGGGGGGCGCGCCAATCATCCCGAAAAGCAGGAGCGCAAGCCCGATCAGCAGACTCCGGCCGGTGCGGGTCATACGCTCCCAATGGGCTGGTTTGGGCAGATGGGTTGGCATACCAGTGGATACGTTCATTCGCTTCCTCTGTGTGTTGGCAACGCGACCGGTTGCCTGTCAACCCCCAGGTCCGGCTACCAGTCGCTGTCGGTGCTAAGAATCTCGATACGGCTGTCGCGTTCCGCCACAACCCGCTCCATATCCAGAATTGTAATCACGCCCCGCTCAAATTCCAGCAGACCCCGCCGCCGCCAGTCGCTGAGCAGCCGGTTGACCCATTCCCGGCGTGCCCCCACCATCGAGGCCAGGTCGGTCTGATTCAGGGCCAGGTCCACGCTGTAGCGGTGGCCCGCTTCCAACTCCTTGCCATAGCGCTCCACATAATAGAGCAGAATGTGCAGCAGGCGGCCAGCCGCATCGAACTGGGCTATGGATTCGGCAAAGGAAGCTGTCCAACGCAGTTTGTGGGCCAGAAGTTGGGCCAGCCCCAGGGCCAGCCCCGGCACATTCTCCAGGTGATAGAGAAAGCGCTCGTGGGACATTGTGAGCAGGGAGACTTTGCCGATGGCCTTGCCCGTGGCCGAGCGGGGGCTGCTGTCAATCGCCGCCAATTCCCCGATTACATCGTGGACGGAAAAGATGTCGATGGATGTCTCGTTGCCCGACGGACTGATTTTATAGATGCGTACTTTGCCCCGGAGTACAATGTAGATTTCCCGGCTCTCATCGCCCTGGCGAAAAATGATGTCGTCTTTGTCGAATTCGCGTAAACGAAAATCGTTGACCAATCGCTCCAACTGACCACCAGCCAGGGACGAAAAGAGTGGAATTTCCTTGAGCAGTGTAACCCGGCGGGTCAGTTCGGCGTCTTGCATCGTTTACCACCATTCTGTTTCAATAATTGTCAAGAGGGTAGGATAGGGAATACAAACAGGGCGTGTCGAAGATCACAGGCGGGCCGTGTGTGCCCCGGTTGATCGATATGGGCAGATACGGGTATTATAAACCATCTCTCCCGCTTTTGGTATGGCCGTGTAAACTTAGCAACTGTCAAGAAATAACGTAGGGGTTTCGCAGACACGATTCCCGGAATCAGACCGGCAATTTATTTCTTGACGCTTACTTAGGACTCGTCAAGAAATAAGTTCCATCCGGTGTGTCGCACTGTCCACGAAATGACTCTAGTCCGCAACCTCATCTGGACAGTGCGAC
>JAHDWH010000068.1 GCA_023384455.1 Caldilineaceae bacterium
ACGTCGCTGGTCGGACTAACAGTCCGACGTACGAATGGCTATTCTCAGGGCAGGGTCTGGCACTTGCCAGGCCCTTTTGTCTTGGGCCAAAACAGGGAACTGGAAACCCATTTCCGGCGTCTATAGGGATAGGCATTCTTGTGCGCCACGGGGGATGAAAATGTAGGTCGGACTGTTAGTCCGACGGGCCTGCAACGTCGCTGGTCGGATTAACAGTCCGACGTACGAATGATTATTTTCAGGGCAGGAGAAACCAAATGACAAACGTACAACGCTTGTTCTTGTCTGTTTGCCTGGTATTGATTGTGGGCTTTGTCGTCTTTTCCAGCCGTGCGCTGGCCGGGCAACCGGTCTTCGGCGCGGCCACAGAACCGGCCTGGCGGGCCGTCTATTGGAACAACACCGATCTCTCTGGTCAACCCGCCTTCTTCCGGGACGAGACAACTCTCGATCACAACTGGGGCGTTGGCTCCCCGGATAGCTCCGTCAACCCCAACCACTTTTCGGCGCGCTGGACACGCATCATCGATCTGCCCGCGGGCCGCTACCGTTTCTCGGTCACCGGGGATGACGGGGTGCGGGTATATGTGAACGACGAGCTATTTCTCAATGGCTGGTGGGATCACGGGGTGCGCACGTTTACCACCGACCGGGAGATGAGCGCTGGACAACACGAGGTGCGGGTGGAGTTCTATGAACGAAGCGGCGCGGCGGTGGTGAAGTTTGCCCTGGATACGCTCTCGACAACGCCGCCTGGCGCTACCGCCACCCCCACCCCCCTGCCCAGTGGCAAACCACCCATCGCCGCGCCGGAAGATAGCGCCTGGAAGGGCGACTATTTCGGCAACGAAAAGCTGGAAGGCACGCCCGCGGTTTCGCGCACCGACGACGCCATCGACTTTGACTGGGGCAGCGGTTCGCCCATCCCCGGCACTATCGGCGAGGACCACTTTTCCGTGCGCTGGAATCGCAACATCCGCTTTGCCGGCGGCCAGTGGCGTTTTCGGACCACCACCGATGACGGGGTACGTCTCTGGGTGGACGGGGATTTGGTGATTGACCGCTGGTATACAATGCAGGGAGAGAGCCACGAAGCAGTGCTGCTGCTGCAAGAGGGGGTTCACGCGGTGAAGATGGAGTATTTTGAAGAGGACGGATCGGCCCGTGCCCGCCTGTGGATCGACAGCACAGAGTCGCCCCGGCCCGTGGGCAATCTCATCACCTGTGTTCCGCCCAACCCGCCCAACTATGCCTGGATTCGGATCTATCGCAAGGACGCCAGCACAGGCCAGTGGTATCGGGCCATTCCCCGGGGCATCGGCTCCATCCACGCCAGCGGCTACCTGAAGATCGACGGGCTGCCTGTGGACACCAACCGCTACGGCGGCAGCGGCGAACCCTATTGGATCGAGCAGTGGATCGACGGGAAGGTGACCCGTTCTGTGGGCAACACCGATCAGGGCGACGCTGAGTTTCGCATCCGCCCGTGGGTGGATAACCATACCTCCTGGGGATGTGAAAAGTAGGGGGCTGCTAGGGAAAACGGCGGCGGGCCTGTTCGAGTTCGATGGCTTTGGCTGTAAAGCGATAGAGTTTGGCCGGGCGGTGATCCCCTTCGCGGTAGCTGCCCGTCTCTTCGAGAATGTCAGCGGCCAGAATTTTGCGCCGGAAGTTGCGCTTGTCCAGCGCTTCTTTCAAAATTGTCTCATAGACCGCCTGCAACTCGGAGAGGGTGAACTGGGCGGGGAGCAGCAGAAAGCCCAGCGCGGTCCACTCCAGTTTCCAGCGCAGCCGTTGCAGGGCATACTCCAGAATCGGCTGGTGATCGAAGGCCAGGTGTGGCAGGTCATAGACATTCCACCAGGCCGCGGCCTGGGCGTCGTCCCCCCCAGTCACCGCAAGCCGCTCGGCCTGGTCTGCGCTGAGCAGAGCAAAGTAGACGACAGTAATCACCCGTCCCCGGGGGTCGCGCTGGGGATCCCCGAAGGTGTAAAGCTGTTCCAGATAGACATCCCCAACGCCGGTCTCTTCCAGCAGTTCCCTGGCCGCGGCCTCTTCCAGCCCTTCCTCCATATGCACAAAGCCGCCAGGCAGCGCCCATTGATCGGTGTAGGGCGGCCCACCCCGCTGAATCAGCAGCGTACGTAGCTCACTTTTCGTATATGTGAAAAGGACAACATCCACCGTGACCGATGGCCGCGGATGGTTGTAGATATATTGCTGCATAGGGGTCATACGCTGGGATTGCATTGTCATGGGTAATCACTCATCGGTGTTCTCCTGGAAGGTAACTGCCCACCCCCACCCAACCTCCCCTACTGTGAGGGGAGGAGTCGATCCACTTCCCTCCCTGGAATGGGGAGGGGTAGCTGAACAATTGCCCTGGAAGGGAGGAGGTAAAATCCGTCCGTTGGATTCTACACGGCGTAAAGGACGAACGCAAACATTTAGTAACTCTCCGTTTTGAACGTAGGGGCTTCGTCGTCAAGATTCCGGGAATCGGCCAAACGTACAGGGGTATTCGGGTGATTGTGTGGCCGATTCCCGGAATCAGAGCGCCCAAGTCGTTTTCGGACAGTACTCCGTACCAGCCAGGAACTAACGTATATGCGTCAGTCGGTCGGTCAACCAGTTGAAACGTGAAACGTGAGGTGTCGTCACGTACTCTCACGTTTCACGTCTTCACGTCTTCACCTTTCCCCACGCAAATTGTGGCTGCGCCACCTTAAGCTGTATCGCCCAAATAGAAGGACCACTCCTCCCGGCTAAGGGAACGGTTGGCGATCTGGCAGACCCGCTCGACCCAGGGCTGCTGGGGCAGATCCCAGGCGTGGGCATTGGCATCAAACGAGCCGAGATAGACGCGTCGACCATCCGGGCTGAGAGCCATCGTCTCTGTCTCCCTTCCTGTGCGCAGGGGCGGGTTGAGCGGCGTCCAGCTCTCCAAATCCCACTGAAAGAGCGTGCCGTCGCTCACCAGCGCCACCAACACTTTCTCACCCTTCACCGGGCAGAACGCCGCTTGCCAGACCTGTCCCGGATGACCAGTCAAGGGTGGCGCACACGCCTGCCCCGTGCCTGTGTCCCAGAAGCGCACGCTGCCATCTGCGCTGCTGGAGATGAGGGTACGGCCATCCCCGGTGTAGAGCACATGGGTCACCCAATTCTCGTGGGCGTGGATGCGGGGGGCCGCGGGCCGCAGCCCCTCTACAGACCAGAAGCCGATGGTGCGATCTTTGCCGCCGGTGGCCAGGGTTTTTCCATCGGGCGAGAAGGCCAGGCTCAATATCCAGGAAGTCGGCCCCCTGTGCAGTTGGGTTGGAGGATATGCCAATTCTCCCCGTTGCGCATCCCACACACTCACATATCCGTTCAGATCGCCCTGGGCCAGCCAACGGCTGTCCGGGCTAAAGGCCAGGGCAATGGAGGGTTCGTTGTGGGGATTGAAAGAGATGTGCCGGGGTTGCCAGGTGGCGGTCTCCCAGAGCAACAGCCTGCCCTGAGCATCCAACGCGGCCAATGTCTTTCCATCCGGGCTAAAGCTACCCATCAACAGCCCAGCGCCCTCTTTCCCGGTCAGACATCTTCGACACTGCAAGGACTCTGTGTCCCACAGCCGCACACAACCGTCCACAGAGAAGGTTGCCAGACACCCACCATCCGGGCTGACGGCCACGCTGCGCACACGTTTTGTATGGCCCGCCAGAAGAGTATGCCGGGCCAGTTCCCAAATATAGAGCTTGCCATCGCTGTCTCCGCTGACAAGCAGTCGATTATCTTCAGAAAAGAGAGCACAGCGCACCCAATTGCTGTGTACGAAGGGAGCAATCCCCAGAGGCTGGCCTGTATGGGCATCCCAAAGATATACCCGGTTGTCCGTGCCCCCCGTGGCAAGCCATCTGCCATCCGGGCTGAACGCGGCAAAGAGCACCCGCCCCCGGTGGGCTGTCAAGGGCGGCGTATATTCCACCCCGTTCTTCGTATCCCACAAGCGGACACTTCCGTCAAAACTGGCCGTGGCAAGCCGGCAGCCGTCCCGGCTAAGCGCAATTCCATGAATTTGCTCCCGATGGCCCAGTAGATGTGGACCCAAAGCCGCACCGGACTGGCGATCACGCAGGCGGATGGCCGGACCCCTGTCACTCGTCTCCGCCACAGCCAGCAGCGCGGCTTCTGGCCCCACTTGCAGCGAACTGGCCGCGGATAGGGGAGGCATGACGCCAGCCTCTGTTCCGCTGGTCGTCTCCCACAGGCAGAGGTTGCCATCCTCGGCAATGGAGAGCAGAAATTTACCGTCAACCGAGAAACGCAGCCGAAAGATGGGGGCGTGATGGCTGGGTAGCAGCAGCCGGGAGCGCAGGGTGGCTGTCTCCCAAAGGGCGATCTGTCTGCCGTGAACGGTAGCCAGGAAGTGGCCGGTTGGGTCCAGCGCCACATCATCAGCAATGGCGCTCTCTTCCAAAAAGAGGGGTTTGTGGCTGAAATTGTCCATCTGCCAGATCTGCACATTGTTGCGCTCGTCCGCGGAGATAAGTCCCTGGCCATCGGCGCTGAGGGCCACATAAAAGAGCGGTGACTGATGGCCGTGGAGTATCTTCTGCAAATAGGGATTGATCTCCAGCATTGTCAGAATATCTGTGCGATCCTGGGGCTGGTCAGCGCGGCGCAGAGCTTCCACACTGAGCAGCAGGGCCAGGTCCACCTTGCGCTGGAGCAGTTGATCCGCCTGGGCGCCCAGTTGCCGGGCCAATGCCCGCCGTTCCTGTCGCCGGGATTCGTTCAGCGCCTGCTCCAACTCCCGATTGCGGCGCTGCTCGTCGGCCAGCCGGACAGACCTGGCCTGGAGAGCGGTCTGCACAAATTCGGTCAACGCCGGGTCCACATCGCCGGAACGTTCCAGCAGCCAGCGTTCGGCCTCGGCCAGGGCCAGCCCGCGCAACAGCGCGTCGGGATGCTCTCCTTCGCGCTGCCAAAGACGCAGGGCAAGGCGGGCACGGTTCTGCCAGAGCCGAAAGGCCCGGTCTTCGTCCAGCCAGTGGCGCAGCCGCCCCCACTGGTGGATCAGCGCTTCGTGGACGACCTCCACAGTCTCCTGGCCGTCCCGATCCTGGCTGGTGACCACCAGCCGGGAGCTTGCCAGTTTTTGGACCAAAGGCCACTGCTCCTCGCCGATTTCTGAACGGGAGGCCAGGCGGCGGCTGTCTTCCACCCCTTCGCCCGGATGGGCCAGTTGCAGAAAGATGCGCCGCACCCACTCCTGCTCGGTCGGTTGCAGCCGGGCAACAATCCCATTGGCATAATGGGTCAGCGCACCGCTCACTTCTTCAATGTCATTGTATGCCTGGTGGGTGATCCACTGCCCGTTGCGCTTTTCCCAAAGCAGGGCCAACGCAAATTGGAGCAGGGGGAGCTGACCGGGCGAATCGTCCAGATCGGCCAGAATGCGCTCGATCAGCCCCGGCTCATAGGCGACGTGATTCTGATAGGCGGGCTTCTCGATGGCCTGGCGCAACTGCTCATCGGTCATCATCCCCACAAAAATAATCTGATCCGGCGAGACAGCGGAGAAAGAGCGGTAGTTAAGCGCCTGGCCCATAAAGTCGGCGCGCAGCGCGATCAGCACAGAGAGCGAAACGCGCACGCTGCCTTTGTCCACATCCTCCAGCAGACAGGCTAGAAAGAGGCGTCGTTCCGCGTCATCTGCGCACAGGGTAAAGAGTTCTTCAAATTGATCCACCACCAGCAGACAGCGCTGGCCTGCCTCTGTTTCGGCAAGCGGCCCTGGCAGGGCTTTTTCTACAAGCTGTCCCAGCGCGCCATTGCCATTGATCAGCGCATCCGCCACCGCAGCCCTGGCTGCCCCGGTCTCCCAATGGGGGAAGAGGGCCTGGGCCAGGTTGAGCAGCGGCGTGCGCCCAGGCCGGAAGGAGATCACAGACCAGCACTCCTGCCCGTTCTCGGCCGGGGCCGTCAGGTGTGGCAGCAACCCGGCATAGATGACCGAAGATTTGCCGCTGCCCGATGGGCCGGTAAAGAGCACGACCGGCTGCCGCTTGACAGCTTCCGCCAAGCGGGCGACGACGGGTTCCCGTCCGTAGAAGTAATGGGCTTCCTGGAGGCCAAAGGCTGCCAGCCCTGGGTAGGGTGAAGCCAGGGTTGGCAACCTTTGGGGCGTAATCTGATAGGAGCGAATTTGGTTGTAGGTCTGGACAAGCAAAGGTCCGGGCTGTTCCTCCCGCTTCTCTTGCAAATAGCTGCGAAAATTCTCAAAGGCAGCGATGGCCTTGTCCCGGGCACCGGAGAGGGTATAGGCCATCATCAACCGCTGCACAGGCGTCTCCAGCCAGGGGCACAGGCTAAGTTGATACCCGGCGTAATGAATCACCTGGCTGTGATTGCCTGTTTCGGCCAGATAGAGCAGCAGGCTATCCAGCGCCGTCAGAATACGTTTCTCCAGCTCCTCCTGGCTGAACCGCAACCAGTCGGCCATCTCCAGGCTGTCAATTCCGGGGGATTCGCCCAGCAGAGGTGTATTGTAGAGATCGATGGCTGCGGAAAGCCGTTGGCAGCAGTGGGTACACCAACTGGTGGAGCCGTACCGGTGCTTCTCGCAACTTTCCAGCAGTCTGTAAACCCGCTGCACATCGATCTCTACCCGATCCGACAGGAGGGTCAGGCTCTCTCTGTCCGCCTTCAGGAATGTATGGAGCTGTGCTGCACCGCCAAAAGCCTGGCGCAGCCGGGCCAATTCACGGCGCAGATTGCCCCGGTTGTTATCGCTATCCGGCCAAAGCAGACCGGCCAACCGGGTGCGGGGGATGGCTTCGTCCGCGTGCAGGGCCAAATAGGCCAGCAAGTGGCCGGCCTTGCGGGTGGGCAAAACGACTGGTTGCCCATCCTGGGTTATTTGTAGCGAGCCGAGCAAGGCAATCGAAATCATAACCATTCAGACAGCGAGAGGGCTTTTGACAGAGTAGGAGAGAGCTGTTTTTCTATTTTGCCCGTTTTGCAACGCTTTTGCAACGATCGTTGCATATAATAGATAAAGAAGGTTGTAATCCCACCCCAAACAGCACACAACGAGTAATTACAATGAAAAACAGAGCCGGTACCGCCCTTATTCTTTGGGCCAGCTACTTTGACGAGTTGGTGGCTGTCTCTTTTGCCAGCGAATTTCGCCAGATGGGTATGCGTGTCATCTCCGTAGCGCTGAACCCGGACAGCGAGTATCAGAAGGGAGAATTCGTCTCACCCCCTCGCTACAACTTGCAGGAAGCGTTGCAGATCAGCAGCGAAGTGGACTGTCTGGTGATCCCTGCTTCGCCGGCCGCCCTGGCCCAGTTCGAGCAGGACCCATTGCTTTGGCGGCTGATCGCTGATCTGCGCCAGCGCGGAGCCAGAATCGTCATTGGCAAAGCAGAAGGACAGATTGACAGAACGATTGCGCGGTTGCTCCCGCCCCACCCTCAACTGATCGCCTATCCGGCTGGGGAAAAGCTGCTGCTCTTTGCCCGCTGGGTGGCCTATCTGATTGTGGTAGAGAATGACCAGAGCAGGCCAGGCAAAAGTCGTTCCACGCCGCCTCTGATCAAAGTCGCCAGCGATTCTGTCCCGGGCAGTGTAGCCGGAGCGATTGCGGGTGTGACCCGGCAGTATGGCTATGCGGAAGTCCAATCGGTGGGCGCAGCCGCCGGCAATCAGATGTTGAAGTCTATCGCCATCGCCAAAAGCTATCTGACTGTGGATAAACTCGCCCTCTTTGTTGTGCCGGACTTTGCCACCATCGAGATTGCCGGATTCTCCCATTCGGCAATCCGGCTCTTTGTCAGCGCCTGGCCGACGAATCAGGGGGAGTGGATCGGTTGGGGAATCGACGCATTGACCGGGGCTGTGGAGCAGCAGACAGAGCCATCCCCTTACTCCAACACGGATTCTATCACATAAATCAGCCCGTTGGCCGCCTCTATAGGCTCGCCCACAACGGGAACGCCATTGACCGTAAATCCGGCTGCTCCGTCTGGCGCCAGGCGCAGCAGCCGCCCGGTGAGGGTGGCGACCTGTTTGGGACGGGTAACCCAGTCGGGTTGCAGCCTTCCTTCAATTACGTGATAGGAGAGCAGGGCCAGGGCGCGTTGGGTATCTATGAGCAATTCGTCCTGGGCTTCGATGGAGAGAGCGTCAAAGGCCCCGTTGGAAAAGGCGAAAAGCGTGTATGAACCCGCTCCGCTCAGTCGCTTCTGCAAGGATGTCTGGCCGATCAGATCCCGTACAGCTTGCAGGCGGCTCTCCCCCGCGGCAACTTCCAGCAGATTGCCAGCGACGGGTGCGCCGGCGGCTGACGGGCGGGCAGGCACAGCCAGCCCAGACCCGGCAGACAGGGGCGGCAATTGGCTGGCCGGTGGTAAGACCAACCGCTGCCCAGGAACGAGAACACTGCAATTGGAGAGACTATTGGCCGCACAGATGGCGGTGTAGTAGCGCGGATCCCCATAGATTGCCTGGGCGATGCTGCCCAGGGTATCCCCCCGGCTCACCAGCCAAAGAATAGAATCTTCTCCCGGTCGGTAAGGAGGCGTGACGGGTACGGGTCGGCTCTGGCCTCTTTCGTCAGTCAGAATGCCGTTGATGACTGTCAACCGATAACCCACAGAGAGCGCGTGGACGTGCTGGTTGACGATAATTGTGTAACGATTCAGCGGCTCCTCAATCGTTGTGGTCCAGAGGGGCAAATGTTCCCGCTCCACCAATCGGCCTGCGGCCCGGTTGTCCAGAAATTCCGGACGTTCCCCATTGATTGTCTGGGTGCGCACCTGATCCTCGTCAAAAATCCAGAAGTTGAAGCTGTCCAGCAGTTGAATCTGATCCGGCGGATCGTAGATCATCTCCACTATCAGCGGGCGGCCCAGGTCCACCACCTCCAGCGTAAATTCATCGAAGTCATAGCGGGCATCCAACACGCCCCGCACCGCGGATGCGCGCAAATGGGCGGGTGTCGGTATGGGCCCAGGTGTGGGGGTAGGGCCAGGCGCGATGACCAGGGGAAAGACCGCCGCGTCGCCACCGCTGGCCGGGGCCGGTCCATTCTTGTCGATCACCTGCCCCTGGCTGTCATAGAAACCGCCGTTGGTGGCGCGCAGGGTGTAGCCCATTGGCAGGGGGGAATCGTTGTAGACCATCACGTAAAGCGGGCCGGGAAAGGGTGTCCCGATGGTTGCCTGCAAGCGTCTGCCTTCGCCGGGCAGCCGATCCCCGGCGGCCACGGCCACAGAGCCGGGAATCTCCCCCTGCTGGTAGCGGTCGTAGCCTTTCTGGTCAAAGACAAAGAAGCCGGAACGGTCGTCCAGCTCCCAACGCTCCTGGGGGGAATACTCCAAGAGGAGGATGAGGGGCTGGTAGCGATCCCAGGCGCGCACGATAAGGACGTGGCGGGAATACTGGTGGGTCAGAGAGCCGGTTACGGCCGCGCTCCCCTCCACAGGGGATTGGGCCGCCAGGGGCGAGGCAAAGAGAAGAATCCACCCCGCGCAAAAAAGACCAAAGAGGATTTTTGGATTAAAGCGCCCTTTAGAGGGGGAGATTATGCGAAAGAGTAGATGTTCTTTGTTACTGGGCAACGGTGCTTTCACGTCACTGGCTCATTTGCTCATTAAATTTTCTCTGATGCTAACGGATTCTGTGGTTGGGAAGGGAACACTACAACGGATGCAGACAAAAGCGGATTAGATATGTCTGCCACAGCAAAACTCGTCACCTGGCACGGACTTTGACCGACAAGAGAGACAATCCGTTCCTGTCAAAATCCGTTGTAGTATCTATTTGGCCCTTTATCTTCAACAACCACAGAAAACGGTAGAACCAAAATTTTCTGGCACAAGCCCTTTGGCTGTAGGACGGAATGGTAATCCGTCCAGCGTGGCGGAATACCATTCCGCCTTACAGCCATCTCATCGTTTCGGTGATCACCACAGATAATACCACTCATTGACGCCATTGCCTATGCGCCCCATCCCGTCCAGCCAAGCAGCTACACCTGACAGGTGTGCCAGGCGAGAAGATTCGCACTGAAAGATCAGGCAATTGGCGCACCTGTCAGGTGTACACGGCAGAGTACCCGATTGCCCTACCGAACAGATAGGCCCGCGCCCCGCCGCGCCGTCCACCAAAACCAGATCCCACCGGGGATCAGATTGAACCAGAACATCAGCCAGAGGGTAGCCGAGATGCCCAGACTGTCCAGGGCGAAGCCGGTCCACGCCGCGCCGATGGCCGAGGCCAGGGCAAAGATGGCAAATTCTGTGGCAAAGACCCGACCGCGCACAGCCCCCGGCACCTTCTGCAAGAGAAGTTGGGTGCCGAAGACCCAGACCACCCCGCCGCCAAATCCCCGCAGAAACATCCCCAGATTGACGCTGTAGAAATCGGTCAGGGGGGCTAACACCAGCAGACCGATTCCGGTCAACCCATAGAAGATTGTGATGGATTGACGCAACGACCTGTCCCTGTCGCCGCTCCAGCGCCGGGCCACAATCGGCCCGATCCCCGTGCCTATGCCAAAGACAGTCATAAAGATACCCAGGCTCAGACTGCCCCCTTCGCCAATCACAAAGAGCTTTTCGGCAATCGCCACCTGCACGACATTGAAACCGCCGGCCACAGAGAGGGCAATCATCCCCTTTTGGCTGGCGATCATCAAAATATCCCGCTCCCGGAGCAGATAGCGCAGACCCTCCACATACTCGCCCAGTGCGTCGGCTATACTCTTGCCGCTACCGCCCTGCTCTACGGGCTGGCGATAGCCCACCCGGTAAATGAAGAAAGCCGAGATCAGAAAAGTCACTGCATCCAGGGAGAAGGCGGAATAGACACCCCAGGTGCCAGCCACCAGCCCGCCCAGGGCAGCGCCAAAGGCCAGCATCACCGACCAGGTGGCGGCGCTAAGCGCGTTGGCCGCGCCCAACTGACGCTGGCTTACCACATCGGGCAGGATGGCGTTCTTGGCCGGATCGAAGAAGCCGCTGACTGCCAGTTGCAGAGCGGTGAGAAGGTAGAGCAGCCAGACCATCTCGGCGCTGCGCACCAGCAGAAAAGCCAGCACAATCACCGCCCGCAGAAGGTCCGCCACAATCAAAATCATGCGCCGGTCATAGCGGTCCGTCACCACCCCGGCCAACGGGCTGATCAGAAAGGGGGCCAGCATACGCACGACAAAGAGACCGCTGATAGCCATCCCAGAGCCGGTGAGGGTGGCGATGAGCGCAGCCGAGCCGATGAGATTGAACCAGTCTCCCAGCAGGCTGACGATCTGCCCCAGCCAGAGATTGCGGAAATCCTGGTTCTCTTGCAGCAAAGCCAGATATTCGTTGGAAGAGCGGGTGGTCGTATGGGCCATAGGGATTCGGATTGGTGGGGTCTGGCGCTCTGGGGCGAAGGGATGCCGGGGTGTAGACCCCAGCATCCCTTTCCTCATTGGGCGGGGGGGGAGAGGACCTGATCGATAGTGTAGACGGTTCCATTGCTGGCGACGATAGGTGTGCCAATCACCTGTACGCCATTGACCAGCAGCCCGCCATTGGCCGTCCGCTCCAGCCGCAGAGTCGTCCCCGCAAGGGTACGTATATCGACGGGGCCACCCGTCAACGAGGCCGGATCAAAAGCCTGGGTAAGCACGTGATGGGAAAGCAGCCGTTCCAGGGTCTGTTTGTTATCCATCCACGTATTCAAATTCGTTTGCAACAACGGGCTAAAGGCACTATCCGACGGGACGAAAAGCGTCAACGGGCCGGGGCCGCTCAGCGCAGGTGTCAGCCCGGTGGTATTCCAAAGGAGCAGAAAAATTGTTTTATCGACAGATTGCTCCAGGGTGGAGACAATATCAGTTCCACTGGTCTGGGCTGGGGCTACCGGAGCGGCCGCCACAGGTACTGGCGTTGGCGTCGGAGAGACCGGCGGGGATGTTGGAGCTGCTGCCAGCGGGGCTGTCGGGGCTGCCAGGGCATCCGGGGAGCGAACCGCGGCCACGTCGCCATCGGGCAGACGCAGCACCTGGCCGACTGTAATCACATTGCAGTCAGCCAGCCCATTGGCCGTGCAAATATCCCGAAAACGCTGGAAATCGCCGTAGAGCTTGCGGGCAATGCTGCCCAGTGTATCCCCCGAAGCAACGGTGTAGCTCTCACCCGCGGACCCAGCCGCGAGTGGCTGGGGGGTGACTGCTGCTGCGCCAACAACTGGGGCAGGCCCAGCCGCTCCGGTGAGTTGGGCCACGGGCGGCACGCGGATAGCCTGCCCCACCTCAATCCGGTCACAGTTGGCGATGCTGTTGTAGGTGCAGAGCTGGGCATAGAGGCTCAGATCGCCGTAGACGGCCTGGGCGATGAGGCTGAGGGTCTCGCCCGCCTGGACTGTGTGGGTAGAATCACTGGCTGTTGACCGGCTGGTTACCACAGATTGGGCGACGGAGGGCACGGGTGCTATCTCCGTCTGACTCTCTGACGCTGGCCCGCTCGTCAATTGGGGGAAAAGGCCGTTCTCCACAGAGAGCCGGTAGCGCATAGGAATATCTGTGTCATTGTAGACAATGACTGTATATTCACCCGTCGGTTGGCTGATGAGGGCTACCAGTTCATTGGCCGCCCGATTGGGGTCCCGGCTGCCCGCAGCCAGATTGTTGTCGATCAGTGTGCCCCCGGCAAAGAAGGCCCGCAGCCGGTCGCCATCCAGCAGAAAGAAGCCGGACCGACGGGTTAACTCCTGCTGGTCCTGGGGATCGAAGCGCAGAATCACCCGCATCGGCACGCCGAGTGTCCAGGGCTGAACGGTTATGTAATGCTTGTCAAAGGTGAGAACACCTTCGATAGAGGATTCCTGGGCCAGGGATGGCCGGACAGACAGCAAAGCAAAGAAGAGGGTAAGAATCAGCACTATCAGAGAGAATGGCCGCGACATCGTTCGCTCCTGTGGGCTAGTCCTGCACCGCCCCGATCAGCCCGATCACATCCAGACTGCCCCAGACGGCGCACTCATTGATCCAATGCTTGGCCAGGCTGCCATCAATCTGGCCCGAAGCCAGCGCGCTTTCGGTTTCCGTGTGGCAACGCAGTTCCACGCCAAAGCTGTGGGTGGTGCGCCCCGCGTCGCTGATGCGGCTGCGCAGATTCTTCAGCCCATCAATGGCGGCGGTCACCTCTGCCTGCACCCGATCCCCCCGGCGCAAAACCCCTTCCCCCATATCAGCCTTGCCGTCCTGCAAACGCAGCAGCCGCCAGCGCCACTGGAGGGGGGCTTTATCTTCTTCCTGAAGGGCCTGAACATTCAGGGCAAAGTCTGCCCGGCTGGTCAGCGCCTCACGAAAAAAGCGGTGGACATCGGCAAAGGTGCGGCTGAAACGGGCGGGGGGCAGGTCCTGGCGCACCTGACGGCCATAGCTCTTGCTGGTCAGCCGTTCGTCCAGAATCGCCACAACCCCCCGGTCATCGCTGCGCCGGATCAGGCGGCCAAAGCCCTGCTTCAGATTCAGGGCCATCAGCGGCAGCATATATTTGCCAAAGCTGCTGCCCTGGGCTGCCTCGTCCAGTGTCTTCATCCGGGCCGCGTGCAGGGGATCGCTGGGGGTGGGGAAGGGCATTTTGTCCAGCACCACCAGGCTCAGATCGTCGCCGGGCAGGTCCACCCCTTCCCAAAAGGATTTGGTGGCCAGCAGCACGCTGTGCCGGGTCTCGCGAAACCAGTCCAACAGCGCGTCCCGGGGGTAGTCGCCCTGGGCGCGCAGGGGCCAAATGCTGCCTGTCAGCTCTTCCCGAACGTGTTGCAGACCGCTCCAATTGGTAAAGAGGCAGAGGGCCCGCCCCCGGCTGGCCTCTAATAGACGCTCAATTTCCCCAGCCACCGCTTTGTAATAGACATCTTTGGCGCGCCAGTCATAGGCAGGCAGGGAGGGTTGATAGAGCAGGGCCTGGCTGGGGTAGTCAAAAACTGTGGGAACCACCAGATCAATTCCGCCTTCGCCTACACCGCAGCGGGCTTTGAAGTGCTCAAAGTGGCTGTCGGTGGCCAGGGTGGCGCTGGTACAGATGACGGTTTTGTCTTCCAGGCCGAAAAGGTATTCGGTCAACAGCCCCGAAGGATCGATGGGCGCGGCGTGCAGACGCAGGCTGATACGCTGCCCTTTTACCCGTTCGGCGTAGCGCACCACCAGCCCATCCCGCTTGCTGGTGGCCAGGGTCTCCAGTTTGGCATAGAGAGACCCCAAGCTCTCCAGGGCCAGTTCGTAGCTGGCTTTGGCCTCGGCTTTGGAGTCTTCCGGGTTGGGGGCAGGCTTTTCGTCGGTTTTTTGATAGGGGTTCTGGAGCTTCATTTCGTGTTGCAGCCCCTTCAGCGCAGCCGCGAGCTTTTTCATATCCTCCAGCTCGCTCTCCACCCGGTATACGTTGTCGAAGCTCAGCCGATCCACTTCAGTGAAGGCCAGACTGTTGTACATCCGCAGCTCGTCCAGCCGTTCCTCGGCCACGTGCTCCTTAAAAGCGGCGCGGGCCAGGAGTTGGGTCAGGGCGTAATCCGAGACTTCCACCTCGAAAACCGATGTGGCCGTCGCTTCCAGCTGGTGGGCCTCGTCCACCACATAGACGGCAGCCTCGGGCAAAATGCCAAAGCCAGCCTCGCCCATTTGCAGGGCGTTGAGCAGCAGGTGGTGGTTGGTGATAAGAACCTGGGCCTGGCGCGCTTTGTCCCGCATCCAATTGACAAAGCAGTGATCTGTGTAATGGCGGCACTCCCGATGAAGACAATCATCCGGGTAGCTGACGATACGGGGGCGCAGGTCGCTTTCCAGCAGAAAGGGCAGATCGTCCACATCGCCCGTATCTGTGCTCTCCAGCCAGGAGCGCAGATAGGTCACCTGCTCGCTCTCCCGTTCATACATCCCGATCATCCGCTGGTTTGGCTCTTCCTTCTCCCACTTCAGCGTGCAGATGAAGTTGCTGCGCCCTTTGACCAGCACCGCCGAGATCTCCCGGTTGAGAACCCGGCGCAAGAAGGGAATATCTTTCAGGTAGAGCTGGCTTTGCAGGGATTTGTTGGCGGTGGCGACAACAACTGTGCGCCCGCTGAGGAGGGCAGGCAGCAGATAGGCAATCGACTTGCCCGTGCCTGTGGGCGCTTCGATCACTGCCGCACGCTTCTGCAGAACTGCGTTCTTCACGGCTTCGGCCATCTGCAACTGGCTGGGGCGCATTTCATAGCCCTCCAGCACCTGGGCCAGGGGGCCATCCACCCCAAAGAAGGCGGCCAGGTCGGTCTGCTCCAGTTGAGACGGGTGATGCTGATGTTCGTCCTGTGCGTCCTCCTCTGGCGGGGCTTCGTCGGGATCGCCAAAGCCCAGATCGCCGAAGGGATCGTCAAAATCCGGGCTGGGTTCGTTGGGGTCGAAGGCTCGGGGGAAAGGGTCGTGTCTCATAGCCCACAGTCTAGCACGGATGTACGACGATCACAAGCAAAGGCAGCGGGTGTTGGCGGAAAAACAGGAAGAGCTATTTGGTCAGAAACGAGAAACGTGAAACGTGAGATCGGGACTGATCTCACGTTTCACGTTTCACGTTTTGTCAAGCAGATTGGAAAGAGGGAAAACGTAACTACTCAGGCACAGGGTGCGACGCACTCGCCCCACTCATTTTGCAGTGGAATCTACTCCTGGCGAGTGCGTCGCACCCTGAGTAATTACGGGAAAACCCACCCCTATCCTCTATTGGGCAGGCAGCAGCACGCCGTCGATGGTGAAGACGGAGCCGTTGCCGGCGGGCAATTCGCTGGCAACCACATTGGCGCCATTGACGGTAATCTTGCCGCCGGCCACAGCAAAGGTCAGCTTCTGGCCCATCAGTGTATCAACCGTCATCCCATCGGTGATGGTTGCGGTTGTCAACTGCTGGGGTACGATATGGAACTGAAGCACCCGGGCCAACTGGGCTGTATCGGCCAGCAGAGAATCCAGGGTGGTGTTGGGCAGGCTGGCAAAGGCCGCGTCTGCCGGGGCAAAGAGGGTAAAGGGGCCTGCGCCTTTCAGCTCTTCGGTCAGATTCGAGAGAGAGAGTGCCAGGAGCAGAATCTCAAACTGGCGGGCGTTGGTGGCAACGTCGATAATTGTGCCAGACCCAGTGGCCGCCGGAGGCGTAGTGGTGGTCGTCACAGGCACAGTCGAAGTAATCGGCGCAGTAGCGGTTGTAGGTGTAGTTGCGGTGGTAGCAGCTACCGGTGCTGCCACTGTCGCTACAGGAGCAGCCACAGCGCCACTCCCCAGGTCCGTCTTGGCCGGCACAGTAATCTTCTGGCCGACTTCGATGCGGTCACAGTTTGCCAGTTGATTGAAGGCGCACAGTTCATCCCACAGGTTTACATCCCCATAGGCGGCCCGGGCAATCGTGGCAATCGTATCTCCGGCCTGGACTACATAAATCTCACCGGCCACGGCTTTGGGGTCAGCTTTGACGGTTGTGGTGGTTGCGCCTGTCGCGGCCACCGTCGCAGCGGTTGTAGCGGTTGTAGTGGTCGCGGCAGTTTTGCCCATCTTGGCTGTGTTGGATTGGCCCGAAGCGTCTACAAAGAGGCCATTGTCAACCGAGACGGTGTAGGAGACAGGGATGCTGGCATCGTTGCCCACAATGACTGTGTACATTTTGAAGGGCTTGTTGATGGTCGCCCGCATCGTCTTTGCGCCATCCACCCGGGTCAGTGTGCCAGCCGCTGTGTTAGCCGCAATGCTGGGCGTATCCCCGCTGCGGATCAACTGCTGGAACTGCTCGGTGGAGTAGACGTAGACATTGAAGCCGTTGTCCACATCCGCCTGATCCTGGGGATCGTAGGAGAGGGTGACATTCACACTGGAGCCGATGTCGTTGACCGCCAGATCGTAATAGTGCTTGGAGAACTGTTCCACCAACTCGCCCTGCAGGGATTCGGAACGGGTGATGGCGGGGGTCTCCGCTGTGCGGACGGCGGGGGTCGCGGTGGCTGTCGCCGTGGCAACCTCTTCCGTGGCGGCAGGGGCAACGGCAGCCGGGGCAGCCGGGGCGGCCTCTGTGGCTGTCTCTGCGGGGGCAGCATCGGCCACCGGCGCGCTGGCGTTGCGGACCTGCTCACCCGAATCGTCCACAATCAGCGCATTGGTCACAGTAAGGGTGTAGTCCAGGCCAGTGCCGGCTTCGTTGAAGGGCACGACGCTGAAAGTGCCCACCGGGTTATTGATGATCGCTACCTTCTGCTTCAAACCGCTTCTGCTGTCCAGCGCGCCCATAGCCAGATTGCTCTGCAGACCGCTGGTGCCAGAGACGAAACGCTGAAATCCGGTTTCATCAAAAACAAAGAAACCCGAATTGTTGTCCAGGTCGGATGAATCCTGGCGGTAGTCCATTGCAATCGAGACGGGTTTGCTGGGGTCCAACACCTTCAGCCCCAAATAGTGTTTAGAACCAACATCGACCAGAGAACCAGCCACACTGCTGGCAGCTACGGGGGTTGCTTGCGCGCTGACAGTGGAGATGACGGCTCCCACCAGCAGCGTGACAAGAACAAGAAGGCGCAGCGCCTTGCTTATACGATTCATTTTCATTGCTTCCTCCAAAGGAAAACTAGCTACTAAAGTACCAAACCGACTATGACTGCCCACGATTGACAGTTTTGCAGCCTGCCTGGCAAGCGATATTAAATTATCTGGGATAGGGCCAGTCTCTCTGCTTGCTCAACACCAGCGCCGATCCCCAGCCAATGATTATACTATCAGGTGGCATCCCATCCAACTCTGCAAGCGGATAACCAGCATCAAAATATCCCCTTCTAGCGGTGGGGCGAGGGTGGCGGTGTGGGCGTAGGCAGAGCGACGTGCAATCGTCGGATAAACGCATCTTCATAATTGCCATCCCTCTGCACCAGCCGCAGACGCACATCATAACTCCCCGGCACCACCTGGCCCAGGTCCACCCGGGCAATCAGATCATCCACCACCTGATAGTCCCCGCTATAGAGCAAGAGCCAGCCCTGCTCTCCCTGCCCGGCAACCCGGGATGGGGCCCAGTAGAGTTCCCAGCGGGCCAACTGGGGATGAATAACCGTGCCCAGAATGTCCATTTGGGCGGCCACTGTTGCGCCGGAACGGGGCTGGCGGATGGTCAGGGTTGGCCCCTGGGCGACCAGCGCCGGGTCGTTGGCAATGGTCAGGCCCTGCACAAAATACTCGTCGTAATTGCTGTCCTGGTAGACCACCCGCAAGCGCAGGTCGTAGGTGCCGTTGGCCCAGCGGGCCGTGTCCAGCCGGTAGAGCACATCGTTGAAATACTGCTGCTGGCTGGAATAGAGCCACTGCCAATCGTCTGTTCCCGCCAGAGAGAGATAGATTTCATAGCGCCAGAAGCGGCGACCCACGCCCCGGCTGTTCGCCGTGCCCACAATGGCTTGAACGCTTTTCAGGGTTTCGCCGTTCCCCGGTTTATAGATTCCCTGGCCCCCAGGGATGAAGCTGAGCAGGCCCTGAGTGGGGGTGGGTTGCGGCGTCTCGATGGGCGAGACAGTAGGCAGGGGGGAGTCCCCTTCCTGGACCGTCCGGGTAGCTTCGGGGGTGGGGGTGGGTGGGTTGGCGTTGCGAACCTCGAAGCCCCGCACAAAACTTTCGTTATAGCTTCCCCGCACATTCAGCGCCCGCAGCCGCAGATCGTAGAAACCGTCGGTCAGCCGCCGGGTGTCGAAGATCAGGATGGCGCCTTCCCGCACCACCTCCTCTCCACCGGCCAGCCAGCTCCACTGCTCGGCGTTGGCCGGGCTGATGTGGAGTTGATACTCCCGGTAGTTGTCGATCAGCGCGGTGCCCTCCACCCGCACAAAGCCAAAGAGAATGTCCCCCGCCATCGGGAAGGTAATCTCATTGCGTACCGGGGGCTTTGTCGGGGTGATGGTGGGGGTCGGCGTCGGAGTTGCCTCGTCCTGGCCCAGTGGCGCGGCATCGGTGGCGAGCGCTGTCCACCCAACGATGACAAAGGCCAGCAGCGCCACCAAAAAGAGAGAAATTTCCCGGGAACCCATCGTTGTTTAGCCGCCTTTGAAAACCACATGATGACAAGGAAAAGAGGAGGAGGCATCCATATTGTGGGGCACGGGGACCGCCGGGCTGATGGGATTGCCGTTGCCGTCCAGGACAACCAGGCGCAAGGTTTGGGGCGTATCGGAAAAGAGGGGGAAATCGAACTGCCCGGCATCTGTCGCGCCGGCTTTGCTCACTGCCCCGTAGCGGTTGCCCCAGGCGTCGGTCAATTCCAGCCGCACCCCGGCCAGGGGTCCGCCGTTCCAGTTCAACACCTGGCCGATCACATAACCGCCGGGACAGTTGGTATCGTGCCATACGGCCTGGTTGAGCACAAAACGGAAGTCACCCGTCACCGCCGGGCTGTCTACAGCCACCGCGCCATCGCTCGGATTCTCGGCAGCTTCTTCCTGGCCTGCCCCGGCCAGGTCGATGGAAATACGCACACCTTCACCCAGCGCCAGACGGTCCAAATCGTCGCAGGGGCCAAAGTAGACCCGCCCGCCCGCACCCAGACTCCACTCGACAGCCCCGGCAATCTCCAGAACCCGCTCGGCAGAGAGTTCGGCGGTCAGAGGATTTTCGTTGCGGGCCGGGGTCTCGCCCCCCTCCTCCGGCTGCTCCGGCAGGCCAAAGCCCAGAGGCAGACGCAGCAGAGAGCGGGTTGCGCCCTGCGCATAGCCGCAATAGCCCACCAGCCGCGCCCCCTCGCCCCGCTCCGCATAGACAGGCGCAGAGGCTGCCCGCACAACCGTATCAGCCAGAGGGCCAGCCTTGCCCGCGGCGGTCAGCCACTGGGCAGAGAAAAGTTCGCCGCCTTCCCGCCGACAGGTCAACCCCGGCGGGCATTCCTCTCGCAACTCCACACCCTCGGCCAGGGGAAACTCCCAAGCGGCCGGGTCAGTGGGGGCATCCAGCCGGGCCAGCAGGTCCGGATCGTTCAGCACCTGGCGCATAAAGGCGTTCCAGATGGGGCCAGCCCCGGACGCGCCCGTGGCCCGGTTCATTGGCCGCCCATCGGTGTTGCCCACCCAGACCCCTGTGAGCAGATAGCGGGTGTAGCCCATTGTCCAGGCGTCCCGGTTGTCGTCGGTGGTGCCTGTCTTGGCCGCTGCGGGCCTGTCCAGCACCAAAAAACTGTTGGCCCCAAACATCGGCGTACGGGCCGGGTTGTCGCTCAGAATATCCGTCGTCAGGCTGGCCGCGGCGGGGGAGATGACCTGCACGCCGTTCAGATCGCCCTCTTCCCACAGGGATTGACCCGTGCCGTCGCTGATTGCCAGAATGTAACGGGGGGGCAGATAGCGCCCGCTGTTGGCGATGGTGTGATAGGCTGTCGCCAGGTCGAGGAGCGTCACCTCGCCCCCGCCCAGAGTCAGACTCAGCCCATACCACTGGGGACCCCGAGAGAGGCTGTGAACACCCATTGCCTGGGCACTTTCCAACATCCGGGCCACGCCTACCCCATCCAGCAGCTTCACCGCGGGGATATTATAGCTGTTGGCCAGGGCCGCCCTGACCGTCACCGGGCCGTGCATCTTGCGGTCATAATTGAGCGGGCGATAGCTCTGCCCGGCGCTGATTGTATAGGTGACTGGGGTGTCCCAAATGACTGTAGCCGGGCTGATCGTATTGTCGCTGAGCGCGGTGGCATAGAGGATCGGTTTGATAGAACTGCCGGGCTGGCGCAGACTGATCGCCACATTGACCTGACCGCCGATGGACCGGTCGAAGAAGTCGATGCTGCCCACCATCGCCACAATGTCGTTTGTGCCGGGCTTCAGGGCCACCAGCGCCGCGTTGTTGTTGTCATAGCGCTCCTTCAGTTCGGCAGCTTTGCTGCTCACCACCTCCTGGGCCACGGTTTGCAGGGCCAGGTCCAAAGTCGTGTAGATGTGGAGACCAGCCCGCCGCACATATTCGCTCCCCAGCCGGGATTCCAGCTCGCCCAGCACATAATTGACAAAGTGGGGTGCCCGGGTGCCCTGGCCTTCGCTGGCGGGGTTCAGCACCACAGCCTGGGCAAAGACCCCATTGGCCTCGTCCTCGCTCAGAAAACCGTGGCGCACCATCAGGGAAAGGACAATGCGCTGACGGGACTTGGCCCCCTCGAAGTTGACAAACAGGTCCAGATTGGCGGGCTGTTGGGGAATCCCGGCCAGGAGGGTGGCCTCGGCCAGGTTCAGATCGGCGGCGGGCTTGCCAAAATAGGTCTGGGCTGCTGCCTCTGGCCCGTAGGTCAGATGGCCGTAGTTGAGGAGATTGAGATACATCTCCAGCACTTCTTGCTTGGAGTAGGCATTCGTCAGCTCCGAAGCCAGACCGGCCTCCAGAATTTTACGGTCGAAGTTCTGATCGTAGCGCTCGTCGTAGCCCAGAAAGAGGTTGCGGGCCAACTGCATTGTGATTGTGCTGGCCCCGGAGACAACACCGCCCTCTTCCAGATTTTGCAGGGCCGCGCCGGCAATGCGGGCCGGGTCTACGCCGGGGTTGGTGAAAAAGGTGGCGTCTTCTGTGGCAATGGTGGCATCGATCAGAAAGGGGGATACCCGGTCGAGCTTTATCCACGTGCGCCGCCCTTCGCCAAAAAGCTCGGCCAGGGGTTCGCCCGTGCGGTCATAGAGATAGGTGGTCTGGAAGAGACGGGGCAGGGGGCCGGGCTGATACTGCTGCAAATAGGCTTCTACCACCGCCGAGAGTTCCAGGGCGGGGCGGGGGCCAATGCCTTGACCGGTCGGTTGGCAGCCAGCCAGGAGCAGAAGCAGGAGGATGGCTATCGACCAGCGGCTGGCGTCTGTTGAGGGTCGGTTTTGTCTGGTCTCTGGCTGCATTGTCTCTCCTCCGTCGTTCGCCCGGCGCTGAGAACGCGGACTACGCTGACAGGACCTGCTCAGTGCCCGCTGCACTCACTGATCCCGACGCAGCCCCGGTAGCCGCCTGCTATTGGTAACGAAGGGAAGCCGCCAAATGTTTCCGTCCAGCCGTACCTGTTCAGCCACCCCACCCTAGCCCTCCCCATTCCAGGGAGGGAAGTGGATCGACTCCTCCCCCACAGTGGGGAGGCTGGGTGGGGGTGAGCAGTTACGTCCCGCCAGAAGTTCGACTTTTAGGAAAAAGTCGAACTTCTATCTTCGACGCCCCGCTTATGGCTTTTCCACTGCCTGGGCCAGCGGAGCCGGAATGAGCAGCCTGTCGCCGGGGCGCAGGATGTAAAAGGGGCGCACTGCCTCCGGGTTGGCTGTCAGCAGCAAGCGCAGGGGCAGGTCATAGGCCAGGGAGATAGAGTTCCAGGATTCCCCTTCCGCAACTGTGTGGGTAAGGGTGTCGTTGCGGGTGTTGATTACTATCCCCTTGGGAACGAGAAGCTGCTCGCCCACCAGCAGATAGCCGTTTTCACGTCGGGCCTGGGGATTGGCTGCCTGCAATTCGGCTGCGCTCAGCCCCATCTGTCTGGCCACGCCTGTCCAGTGATCCCCGGCCTGCACCGTATAGTAGTTCAGGTCGGCACACGCACCCAAATAGGCGGACGCACCACTGCCCAATACCGTGCCGAGCAGACGAAAGAACTCCAACGCTTCGTCGGGATAGTAGACAATCGGCTGGGCATCCCCCTCATCCCCGGGCTGGTTGGCCGACTCTGCCTGGCGCAGGGCCGTCGCCAGAAGTCCCTCGTCCGCTGGCGGGGCCAGCCCCACCTGCCCGGAAAGACGAATGAGAGTGCGTTCTGTGCCTCTGCCGCTCTCTTCCGGGCGGCAATAGGCGGGCCAATAGGTAGCGTTTCCGTGGACGGGTACGACCACTTCCTTCACAACCGTATCGGCGATGGGGTTACCGGGCGGGGTGCGGCCCAGCCAGGCCGCGCTGAAGTATTCGCCCCCTTCCCGGCAAACCACTTTGGGCGGGCAGGTGTCGATCACTTGTACATCCGGCGGTGGCGCAAAGTCCCATTCGCTCTCGGGCACGGGCAGCCCAGAACGGCTGCGCGCGGCTTCGTCTCCCAGCGCGGCCAGCATAAAGGCCCGCCAGACAGGGGCCGCGCCAGACGCACCGCTGCTGCCCCGCATTGGCGTTCCGTCGCTATTGCCCGTCCACACGCCAACCACCAGATGGCGGGTAAAGCCAACCGTCCAGTTGTCCCGAAAGTCGGTGGTTGTGCCTGTCTTGGCGGCCGCGGGCAAGGGCAGGCGCAGGCTGCTGTTGGCGCCAAAGACCGGTGTGCGGGCTTTGTTGTCGCTGAGAATGTCTGTGATCTGAAAAGCCGTGGCCGGGGAGAGTGCCTGCACAGGGGCAGGCTGGGTAGGCAGAAGCCGCCCCAGGCTCTCTGTCACCTGGCGCAGACCGCTGGCCGGTGTGTAGATGCCCCCATTGGCAAAGGTGCGAAAGGCGCCGGTCAGCTCCAGCAGCGTCACCTCCCCCGCGCCCAGGGAGAGGCTGGGGCCATAGGAACGGGCGCTGCGGTCCAGGCTGGCAATGCCCAACTCGTGAGCCTGGGTGAGCATTCGGTCACCGCCGATGCTCTGCAAAAGGCGCACAGCCGGCACATTGTAGCTGTTGGCCAGGGCTGTGCGCACCGTCACCGGGCCGTGGAAACGCCCGTCGTAGTTCACGGGGCGATAGCTCAGACCCGCGCCCAGGGGGTAGGCCACGGGCACATCCCAAATCACAGTGGCCGGGCTGATGCTGCTGTCGTCCAGACCGGCGGCGTAGAGAATGGGTTTGATGGCGCTGCCCGGCTGACGGCGGCTGGTCGCCACATTCACCTGGCCGTCAATCGCCTCGTTGTCAAAGTCGATGCTGCCCACCATCGCCAGCACACCGCCGCTCTCCGGGTCCAGGGCCACCAGCGCACCGTTGGTCATCCCAAAGCGGGATTGCAGGGATGTCACCGATTCTGCCACAACCTGTTCCGCCAGCCGCTGCATAGGCAGATCGAGGGTTGTGATCACCTGCAATCCAGCCCGTCTGCTTCGCCATCTTCCCTCCTCGGCAACCCGTACCACATCCGCGGTGGCGAGAAAAGCGTCCAGCTCCTCCTCGACAAAGTGGGTGAAGTGGGGCGTCTGAGAGAGGGCAATCTCCGGGCTGGGATTCAGGGCTACGGCCTGCCGATAGACAGCGTTGGCTTCCTCTGGCTCCAAATAGCCGTGGCGCACCATCAGATCCAGCACAACCCGCTGCCGGGATTTAACCGCAGCAAATTGACTGAAAAGATTCAGATTGGCTGGCTGTTGGGGAACGCCAGCCAAAAGAGTAGCTTCGGCCAGGGTCAAGTCCGCCGCGGATTTGCCAAAATAGACCCGGCTGGCCGCTTCGGGTCCGTAGGTCAGATAGCCGTAGTTTGCCAGATTCAGATACATTTCCAGGAGTTCGGCTTTGGAAAAGCGGGCCGAAAGCTGGCGTGCCAACTCCACTTCGATGGATTTGCGCTCCAGGGCCTGATCGTAGCGGGCACTGGGCAGCAGAAAGAGACCCCGGGCCAATTGCATTGTGATGGTGCTGGCCCCGGAGACAATTTCACCCGCCTCGACATTTTGAATGGCCGCGCCCACCATCCGCCGGGCGTCTATACCTGCGTTGTAGAAAAAGGTGGAGTCTTCGGTGGCGATAGTGGCGTCGATGAGATGGGGGGAGATCTGCCCCAGTTCTACCCACGTGCGGCGGCCCTCATTGAAAATCTCGGCCAGGAGCGTGCCGTTGCGGTCGTAAAGATAGGTGGTTTCAAAGATGCGGGGTAGCTGATCTCCGGGCTGGAAGAGTTGCAGGTAATACTCGGCTGCCTCTTTCACAGAGCCTGGGGGACGCTCGCCCAGCATCCCCACGGGATCGGCGAAACGGGTGAACTCCTGCATCACCTCTTCCACCGGGCGGGCGCGGGGTGGCGGCGCGGGGATATTTTCACACCCGGCCAGCAGCAGGCCGACCAATAGAAAGGCCGCAACTGGCAAGCGCGCAGACAAGAGACGGCGGAGGAGAAGTCTCATTTTCGAGCACTTTCGCGATAGAACAACAAAACACAGCGGGCAGTGAGGAGCATCTACAGCAGACCCTGACACGCCGGACATAGCCAGTACAGCGGGCACGGGGGTATTTTTCAAAGTCTACCGAATTTTTGGGGAAATTGTCTTCGAGTTTTCAGCGGAAATGAATACCGCCTCCATCATTTGGGAGGCGGCATCACAGAGGCGACGGCCGGATTCGAACCGGCGATCAGGGTTTTGCAGACCCCTGCCTTACCACTTGGCTACGTCGCCAGAAAAGGTACAAACAAAAGTTGAATCAACCACCTGCATTGAGATAGGATGGTAACAGGTGGCTGTGGGATTGTCAAATCTGAGGGAAGATCGGGGAAAGGGGTCGGTATGAAACGGCGGGAAATCAGCGACGAAATGCGCTATTGCGAGCGCTGCGGCGTCTCGTTTCTGTGGACGGCGGAGGAGCAACACCAGCAGGCCGAGCCGGGTAAAGGCAAACCCGAACACTGTCCTGGCTGTCGACTGCTGTTGGCGCAACCGGGCCGGGAGCGGGGGCTGGTCAAGTGGTACAACGAGCGCAAGAAGTATGGCTTCGTCACCCGCACTGCTGGCCCGGACATCTTCGCGCACCGCTCCGGTCTCGCTGACCTGGGCCGCTTGCAGCCGGGCGACCTGGTGGAGTTTGCGGTCGAAGAAGGCGAAAAGGGGCCAATGGCGGTGGATGTAAAGCTGTTGCTGGGGGGGAAATAGGGGTTGGGGGTTGGGGATCGGAAATTAGGACGGGACATCCAGTCCCTATTGCCTGCTCCCCAACCCCCGGTCGTACGCCGCGGCTACGACCGGCCAGTCGAATGCTTCCTGCACGTGGCTGCGGAGGGACGGGGGCGCGGGACGGGAATGACGCAACAGGTGAACCGCTTTGTCGAACAGATCATCCTCGTCGCTGTAGAGACAGGCCAGGTGCAGTTCTGCCGGGATCAGTTCGGGATAGCTCAGCCGGTTGGGCAGCAGGGGGAAAGCGCCCCCGGCGATGGCCTCCAGAATGCTGATGCCGAAAAATTCGTGATCCGCAGTGGAGATGACCAGATCAGCCTGACAGAGCAGTGCCCGGTAGGCTTGGGCCGATTCCACATAACCCCACTGGACAATACGGGAAGCCAGCCGCTTTTGGGCATCTACAAACTCGACGGGCTGCTGGCGAAAATTCTCCCCAGCCACAGCCAGGCGAAAGGGAATATCTGCCTCGGCCAGTCGATACAGTAACTGAAAGAAGCGGTCAGGTCGTTTGTCATACTCCCAGCGCTGATTCCACAAAATAAGCGGCGGCTCTGCCCTCGGCTGGGCCTCTGCCCTGGCCTGGTGGATGGCGTCGCAACGGATGCCCACGGGCAGCACCAGTGAGCGGGCTTGTACCCGGTCGATCTCCTGCAAATGATTGTAGTCAGGAAAGTGTTTGAGCAGATTGGGCAGGCTGGCAAACCAGCTTTGGCGGTGGTACTCGCTGTTGAAGATCACCCTCTCCGCGGCCAACTGGCTAAGCCAATTGATCATCCCGTAGGTCAGATCGGGTTTTTCATCCGGGCGGGGCGGATAGGTAAGCTGATTTTCGTGCATATAAAGAAGCACGGGCACATCCGCGGGCAGATCTCCCCGCAGCAGCCCCAGCCAGACGGGCAGATTGAGCATATCTGTGACAAGAATAGCCGCGGGCGGCGGGCCATCTGCCAGACGTTGCCGGGCCTGGGCCGCCAGTTCGATGGGACCGCCCTGCATCCGCCACTTCCAAAAGCGGCCGGCCATTGTCAACGGCACAATCCGATGGCGGCTGTGGCTGGCGTAGCCTTCGGCCCAGGAACGGTGGCTGCCTGTATGATAAGGAGAGACGAGCCAGACGGGACGTGGAGAAGGGGCTGCCACTAAACGCCGCCTTCCGGGATGGTCAGGTCTCCGTTCTCATACATCCCGGAGAGATGGAGACGGTAGAGCGGTGTATCCTGGGCCACTACCCCCTGGGCACGGGCGATATCGACCATTTTGGTCACCCGATAGTCGGCAGATCGTGACCCGTGTATGTGAATTCGCTGTTCCCGGGTATAGGTTGCCTGCCAATAGAGTGCGTGATCAAAATGGGCAGATTCCTCTACAACCCCCTGATGAATATGGAGAGTAGGGAAAAAAAGCTGGTCCGGATGACAGCGGGGGAATTCGAAGGCCATTGGATGGACAGATTGGGCGCCTGGTTTCAGTTTGAAGACGGCGAAACTGTAATCTGCATATTGGGGCAGCGTATCCCAAGTGGAATCGGGCAGGCGAAAACGGCTGTCGAGTCGGGCGAAGTCCTGGCGGTGGGGAACAAAAGATGCCTCGAAACTCCCCACAGAATAGACGGTCAACAGGGATCCCGACGGCTCCTCTGCGCCGAAATCCCTGCTGCGCGTCTTGGCAAAACAGTTGTCCAGATCGTCAAAGAACTCTCCGTAACCAGAGAAATCGACAAAACGCAGAGCATCTTCCGGCGGATGGGCGGGTGTGGGCAAAGGCAGAATCATTGCCAGTGCGTCCGCCGCCGCATAACGCATACTGTAGACCAAAAACTGGTTTCCTTGCGCCGAGCCTCGCGCAAAAATCTTCGTGCCAGCCACCTCGGCCACAGGTCCAGAAAAGATGCACATACCAGCGATTCCTCTCGTTTATGGAACAAAGAATGGACAAAGCATTGCAGCAGCAAAATCATTTCCTGCTGATCCGAATTATAGACGGCTGCTCAAAGTTGTTCAAAGTGCGTGAAAGGGTGCTAATATCACTTTGCACCGATTGGGGGCTATGCTATAATGGCTCTCGTCCTCGTGTATTCGTACCGTATTGCCTCTTCTGTGCGAGAAGGGGGTAACCGGGAGCCATCTATGATTGAAGTTCTTATTGATAGCGTTCGTGTAAGCCTGATGTCCCAATATCGCATTGTAGTCCTGCGCGAAGAGGGCGGCGTGCGCTATCTGCCCATTTGGATTGGCCCCTTTGAGGCCGACGCTATCACCATTCAGTTGCAGGGCATCGAAGTCAGCCGCCCGATGA
>JAHDWH010000069.1 GCA_023384455.1 Caldilineaceae bacterium
CCTGCAACAGAACAGGCCAGTCGGACTAACAGTCCGACGTACATTTTCGTCGTTACCGGTGTCAGCCGGTCGTGTCGCCTGTTCTGAAAATAGAACACGGATGGACACGGAAAGAACAGATTCGCACGGATTCAATCTGCGAAAATCTGCGCAATCTGCGTTCTGATTTTCATTGATTATGGGTGTGTTTCCTCGTGTACAACTGATGTGAAAATGCAGGACGCAGATGACGCGGATCTGAATTGATCGACGCAGATCATCTGTTTCCGCGTAAATCAGCGTCCGTTTACCGGTATTCTTCCCGGATGGGATAGAAGACATCCAGAATGCGGCAGGGGCTGAGAGCCTGGCCTGTGTGCTGGGCACCGCCGGGGACGGCAGCCACCATTCCGGGGCCGAGGACGACCCGCTCCCCCTCCACCACCAGCTCAAATTCGCCTTCCAGCACATTTACCACCTGTTCGTGGGGGTGGGAATGGGGCGGAAGGGGATAGCCGGGGGCGATATCCCAGTAGACAAATGTCATTGTATCGGAGGTGATAAACTTGCCCCGATAGCCGGGGAAGAGTTCGCGCACGGGCAGGTCGATCAGATTGAAGTGTTGCATAGCTCTCTCCTCTACTGTTGGGTGCGCAACTCGACGAAAGTCGTCTCGCCGGGATAGATTGTGATATTCTGGCCGAACTTCTCGCCGTTGACCACACCACCGATCCAATAGGCGCCCGCGGCCAATTGGCTCAGTGCGCCATTTTCGCCCCAGGCCGGGTCAGGGCTGATATTCTCGGCATCGGGGTAAATCTCAATCGTGCGCACCCAGCGGGTGCCACCGCCTTCGTAGCGCAGCAGGCTGAGCCGGGCATCGCTCCACGAACGGCCATCCGCGCTCAACAGCCGGGCCGCCACACTGCCCGTGCCCGGCGGGTTTTGCATCCACAGCGCCGGGTTGACCGAATGGAGATAGCTGTTCTGGCCCACCCGCACCTCTACGTGCAGATGGGGGCCGATGGCAATCCCGGTCATCCCCACCGCGCCCACCACCACATCCGGTGTCACCTGCTGCCCCCGCTCCACATAGACTTCGCTCATATGGCCGAGCAGCACGTAAACGTCCTGTTCGCCCTCGGCGGTGGGCAGGCGGCGGTTCAGACGCACAACCACCGCATTGCCATAAAAATTATTGTATGGCCCCAGCAGCGCGGGGTTGTCCGCTCCCGCGTGGACCACTTCGCCCTCGCCCATTGCCAGAACAGGCGTGCCCGTGTCGCTGGCAATATCCACCCCGTGATGGATGCGGTAGCGCTCGTTGGCCGTGCTGCCAAACTGGTAGTTGGGGCTGTAGAACTGATTGTAGCCGGCGGGATGGGGCTGGCCCAGCCAGAAATGATCCACCGCGGGCGCGGCTGCCGGGACAAAATCGGGCCATTGGGGGCCGGGGGCAAGCGCGACACTCTGGGCGGGCGTCGGTTGGGGCACAGGGGTCGGAACAGAGGGGACGGAAGTGGGTTGGGCTTCCACCGGTGTGCTATTCCCCCCCAGCGCCCCCGTGGCCAATTCGCCTACATCAGCAATCACCTGCTCTACGGCTTCCCGGGAACCGGCGGTTACGCCGGCCAGCGAGTCGAGGAGTCCGGTCAGACGGCTGGGGCGACTCGGCGCGGACGAGGCAGTGGCAGCATTTGGCTCGGCCACCGCCAGCGGAGCAGATTCTGCCGGCAGCGCAACTTTTGTGGGGGGAGCGTCCGCAATCTCCGCGCCGAAGGGCAAGGGCACTGCCTGCACAGGGAGCGGCTCCACACGGCTCTGCTCTGGCTGGCTCTGCACATCTAAGGCGACAAAGCGCTCTTTGGTTGCGGAAATCTGTTCCTGAGAAACCGGGCTGGTTGTGTCTGGCTGGGTCGCAGCGGACAGCGGGGCTGCCCCACTGTCGCCCCCTGGCTGAATGGCCGATGGGGCAGAGATAGCCGAAGGCACAGTTGCCAAACGAGACGGAGCAACCGCCGACTCGGGCCAATAGACCCAGGCCACCAGCACAATCACCGAAGCCATCCCGATCTGGCCCATCGCGCTCAGGTTGCGCCGGGCCAGCGGAGGAGCATCGAAAAAGGCGCTCAGCTTCTCGCTGCCAAAGCTCTGTGCTACAATGTGACCGTAGATCCGACGCAACATCGGGCCGCCGCTGGCGGCGTTGCGCTGGTGGCTTTCGCGCCGGGAACGGCTATAGAAACCCACCAGCGCGCCAATCAGCCTGAAGATATAGGACAGACTGAAAGTACGGCTAAAATGGCTGATAAGCAGGCGGTGGATAGAACCGCGATTTCCAAAGATCACAACGCTGTACCCCAACAAATCTGCTTCGACATCTTCTCGCTCTTCCCGGCAATGTTCACGGGGATTTTTTCCGAGAGCATCCTGCGGCGTGCGCTGGACAATCAACTCATCCAGATTCATCTGCACGATATCCGGGCCTACACCACCGACCGCCATCACGTCTGCGACGACACGCCCTACGGCGGCGGCGGCGGAATGGTGATGAAGCCGGAGCCAATCATCCGGGCCGTGGAGACGGTTCTCTCCCAGCCCGTTGGCTGGGAATTGCCCCCGGAGGCGGCCCACACCCAACTGCCCCCCTGGGAAAGCACCGCGCCGGCCCCTCTGCCTGCCGATGTTCCGGTGATTCTTCTCACCCCCCAGGGGCGCATATTTGACCAGTCCGTGGCCCAGGAATTGAGCCAGCATCCCCGTATGGCTCTGATCTGCGGGCGCTACGAAGGGGTGGACGAACGGGTGCGCTCCCAACTGGTCAGCGACGAGATCAGCATCGGCGATTTTGTCCTCAGCGGGGGCGAGCTGGCCGCGATGGTCCTCGTCGATGCGGTAACCCGCCTGCTGCCCGGTGCGTTGGGCGATGCCCTGGGCGCTCACCAGGACAGCCACTCGGCGGGGACCGACGGCCTGCTGGAAGGCCCCCACTACACCCGGCCCCAGAGCTTTCGGGGGGAAGCCGTGCCGGATGTGCTGCTCAGCGGCCATCACGCCCAGGTGGGGCGCTGGCGGCGGGAACAGTCCCTGCTGCGTACACTGGAGCGCCGACCCGAACTGTTAGAAAGGGCTCCCGATGCCCTTTCCAAAGCGGATCGGATATTCTTGGCCGCCCACGGATGGACTCCTCCCTACGCATAGTACAAAACGGTGTTATTCTAACACTCTTTGCAGAGGGTCACAAAACCGGTCTGATTTGTAGGGCGGATTGGCAATCCGCCCTACCCAATCCCCCACGTCCCCGGGTTGAGCAGTTCCTCATCATCCAGACGCAGCCCGCACAACTCGTCCAATAGCCGCTCCAGCGAATCTTGCCCGTCCGCCGGGCACTGTCAAAGACCGCGGCCACTGTTTCGGCCTGGGTCAGGAGTGTTTTGTTTATATTGTGAATTTGCCAGATATCCACCCAATCCGTACCCAATCCAATCGGCGATAGTCCACTTTTATCCCCTCAGCAGTTCTTCTACCACCAGGGCCACGCCGTCTTCGTCGTTGGATGCGGTGATGCGGTCAGCCACGGCCTTCACCTCGGCCACGGCGTTGTCCATTGCCACCCCCAGCCCAGCCTCGGCCACCATCTCCACATCGTTCACGTCGTCGCCAAAGGCCGCCATCTCCTCCATTGCCAGCCCCCACAGCTCCATCAGGTGGCGCAGTGCCGTGGCTTTGGACGATCCGCTGGGCATAATCTGGGCCAGGTTGTACTTCTCGGAGAGCAAGGCCCGAGCCGATGGGGGCCAGGCGGCAAAAGTGGCGGACGCGGCCTGGTAATCCTCCATAGAAAGAAGGATTTTGGCCGCGGGCCGGGTCGCCGCCTCCCGCAGGTCCGGCGTGTATTGATGGGGCCACTTCTCAATGCGGCGGTTGATATAGAGCACATCTTCAATCTCAATGCCGATCCAGCCGGGAACCTGGGCTTCCAGCAGTTGCTCCACAATGAAAAGTGTGTCGTGGGCGGGGATGGTTCTGGCGTAGATAGGCGCGCCGTGCAGGTAGACAGCCGCGCCGTTATAACAGACGCAGGGCAGGTGAAGGAGCGCCTCGGGGATGCGCCGGGCGCTGCGGGGCGGGCGTCCTGTGGCGATGACCAGCCGCTGGCCCGCGGCTTCCCAGGCGGCCAGAGTGGTCAGGGTGCGGGGCGAGACGCTCCCGTCGCTGCGCAGCAGCGTTTCGTCCAAATCAACAGCAACAACCGAAATCATCACAACTCCTCATTTTGAGTAACTTCTATAGAATATTCAGGCACCGTCGTGCGCCACGGACAAGCAAAAGCGGACGCAGATTGACGCAGAAACAGATGATCTGCGCAGATTTATTCCTTCGACAGGTTCAGAAGACCGCAGCGCCAAGCCGCTTTTTCAGCGTCGTCAGCGTCCGGCTGACACCGATAGCGACGAAAATGTAGGTCGGACTGTTAGTCCGACCTGTGGCAGAACAGGCCAGTCGGACTAACAGTCCGACGTACGAATGGCTATTTTCAGGGCAGGGAAAAATGGTATCATTGCGCTTTATCACCCGGTCGTCTTGCCAGGGGAAGCGGCCTGGGCCAGTCGTGCCGGGTTCCCTTGCCAGCCCGCCCACGCTTCGGGGTGCTGGGCCAAGCATAGAACAGTCTCGCAGAGCAGCCGGTTGACCGGTGTGGCGACGCCCACCTGCGCGCCGGTGCGGGCCACTGCGCCATTATACCAGTCCACTTCGTTTTCGGCCCGCCCCTTCGCCAAATCCAGATAGAGGCTGGGCATTTTGCCGCCCCGCGCGCCGCTGACAATTTGACGCAAGACCGGGCGCAGCAGCCAGCGGGGGGCGTAGCGCAGAATGGGAGCCAACTTTCCCAAGGGGTATTTCTCCATATCGACGGCCCGCACCCCGGCCGCGGCCATCACAGCCAATGTTTCGCGCAGGGCGCTGATCTCCAGATCAGCAATGGCCGGGTTGGCAAAGGTGACACCCGGCGGCTGGCCCAGAATGGCGCTGGTGGCATTGCCGATCTGATTCATCAGCAGCTTTGTCCATTTCATCGAACGGGCGTCCGGGTATTGGACAACGGGAATGGCGGCAGAAAGCAGTTGCTGGCGCAGTCCGTCGAAGATCGGCGTGGGCTGTTGGGGGTTCCAGTGGGCCATTCCCACCAGAAATTTTGGTTTGGTCAGATGGATGACCCCGGCTTCCGGCGCTTCCACCGGCGCGGTGATTGTGCCTGCTATCACACCTCGGGGGCCAGCCAACCCGGCGATGGCTTCTTCGTTGCCCACGCCATTTTGCAGGGAGAGGAGGGGGGGCAGGGCCATACCCGTCGCCTGGCTGGCTGCCTGCAATTCGGCCAGCGCGGTGGCCGTATCGTAACTTTTGACGGTCAGGATCGCCGCGTCAAAGGGCAGACCCATCTGCGCGGCGTGGCGAAAAGCCCCGACCAGACTGGCCGCGGGGTAGAGGGCATCTGTGCGCTGGGTGACGCCGTTGGCGGTCAGACGCAGGCCATTGGCCTGCACCGCATCCACAAAACGCTGCCGCCCGGTCAGGGTCACGGGCAAGCCGGCCAGGGCCAGCTTGCCGCCGATCAGCGAGCCAATGGCCCCCGCGCCGATGACGAGAATGTGCAAAGGGGCACGAACTTTGAGTTGGGTATTATCCGTTTGAGTCAACCCGCGACTTCTTTTCATAGGAGGTAACGCCAAGAAAGATTTTGAACACAGACTTCACAGATTGAAATCCGTGTTCCCTTTTTATCCGTGTATACACCCCTATTTTTCAGGGTAGGCGCTATGCCTGGGAGACGGACAGGGACGTAAAAGCGGGTCGGACTGTCAGTCCGACCTACGGTAACTGCTCACCCCCTCCCAACCTCCCCCACCTTAGGGGAGGAGTCGATCCAGTTCCCTCCCTGGAATGGGGAGGGGTAGGGTGGGGTGGCTGAACAGGTCCGACCTACGACAGCCAGTCGTGTATCAGCTCCCCCGGGTTGTGATCCAGAATGGCCGCGATGTTGCGGGGCAGCAGCACATCCACATGCATCTGGCGTTCGGCTGGGGTGAAGGGCATGACGGCGATGGTAGAAACCAGGGCACGAAAGCGCTGCAAGAGCGCCAGCCGGTAGTCGGTCATACAGTCGGAAAAGGTATAATTCTGCACCCCGCCCGCCAACAGCCGCCGGTGATAGTCGGTCAGCAGTTCCATCTCCACAGCCCGCCGCGCCGCTGGCAACAGATTTTCGCTGAGAAAATAGGCCACATCGCGCACGGCCCGTCCCCGGCGCAACAGTTGCCAATCGATCACCGCAAAGGGAACGCCGCCCTCCTCGCTGGCAAAGAGCAGATTGCCCAGGTGATAGTCGCCGTGTACCAGTGTGCGGGGCGGGGCGTTGAAGAGATGGTGCTCGATCCGCGCCCGGTGGCGACCGAAGTTTTCGCCAATGGCCCGGATGGGATCGGGCAGACGCATCTCCCCCAGGTTCTCCAGAAAACGCGGCCACCAACCCTCGTAGACGGACTGCTGGGCAGACGGGTTTTGGCCGAAATCCGGGTCTGGCAGCCAGCTCATCTCTGCCAGGCGGGGGTGTTCCCACCAAAACGCGTGAAAGTCGGCGATGTGACCCACGGCCAGCCGGGCCTGTTTCTCGCTACACCCGGCCAGCCGGGAGCCGCTGACCGCGGGGGCCATATCTTCCAGCAGAATCACGTGCAGATAGCTGGCGGGATCGATATCGGCATAATAGCAGGCAGGTGTGGGCAGGGAGGTGTGCGGGGCCATCTCCCGGTAAAAGTGAACCTCCTTCGCATAGGCGGCAATGGCCCCCGCACGCATTTGCGGAGTGGCAGAAGAAAACTTGGCGATCAGCGAGGGGGGAAGACCCGCCTCGTCCCTGTCGTAGCCCAGGGTTACCCGCACAGTCTGGCCATAGAGTCCGGCTGCCCCGCCCGGCGCGTCCACGGCAAAGACGCTGACGTTGGCCCGATCGATGACCCCGCCCGCCCGCAGGGCCTGGGTCAGCCAGTCAGTGGTCAATTCTGCCGAACCAGCCGGAATCGGGAGAGAAACCGTCATTACAGCCTTCCTGTGGGCCTATCGCCAACGGATATTGCAAGGCGTTCTGTTTGCCAGTATCATACCACCACTGACGAATGAAGGGAATGGAGGGCAGGGTTCGAGATGGAGACCGAAGCGGTTGCGTTGATTCTACTGGCAGGGGGTGGTTTGTATTTCCTCTTTTGGGGTGTCTATGCCATCCGCTACCAGCGGGGCTACCGCCGAACCTGGTTCAGCGATAAGCTGCTGCGACAGACGCCGCGCCCGATGGAGGAGGGAATGTTGCGCACCCAGGGCGTGCTGCGGCTGATCTATGGGGTGGTAATGATTGGAATGGCTCTCTACCTGTGGCGGGTGGCGGGCTGATAGCGGGCAATGGCAGCCTCTACCAATGGCCGCACCTGGGCCACACCTGTGCCGTTCCAGGCCCGATAGTCAGCGACCGATGCCTGCATAGCCCCCAGAAGGCTGGCATCGTCCAGCAGGGAGCGGATCAGATTCATCTGTTCAGCCGGGGTCAGAGCCACCCAGCCCAGCCCATACTTGCGGATCATCTCCAGATTGCCCTCTTCCTGGCCGGGAATAAAAGTGGTTGCCAGAAAGGGCTTGCCCAGGGTCACGGCTTCGAAAAGCATATTGGGACCGGCCTTGCCCATCACCAGATCAGCGCAGGCCATCCACGGGGCAATAGTTTTGGTGAAGGGCAGGACGTGGCAGGTGGGGTGATCCCGGAATTGTTGTTGCAGACGGCGGTTTGTGCCCGCGGCCAGAAGACGGCGGTTTGTGCCCGCGGCCAGAATCAGTTGGAGCGCGGGTTCTCCTCCCGGATCGGTCAGGGAGAGCAGCTCCTCCACCGCCTGGGCAAAGCCTGCGCTCCCTTCGCCGCCCCCCTGCAAAAAGATCGTCAGTCGCTGCCGGGCAAAGCCCGTCTCCGCCCAGGCTGCCTGGGCCGCGTCCCCGTCCGGCGCATAGAACTGGCGACGGGTGGGCCAGCCGATCAGATGGGTCTGGGCTGGCATGACACCGGCGGCCAGGGCCTGGGCATAGGCTTCCCGGCTGGGGGCCAGATTCAGGGCCGCGTCTTTTACAGCCAGCCAGGCCCAATGCAACGAAAGCGGGTCGGAATAGAGAAGAATCAGCGGGATTGTCTGCCCGCTGGCCCCGAGGGCCTGCTGCACCGAATAGGAGAAAAAGGGATAGGTGGAAAGGATGGCTACAGGCTCTTCTCGGGCAATCAGCGCCGCAAGACGGCTGCGAAAGAAGAGGCTGAAAAGCCGCTGGACAAGCGCAGCTCTGGCCGGGGTGTTGGTGATCTGAAACTCGGCGCTCCACAGCCAGAGGGCGTGGCGGCTGACCAGTTGGTAGTGGCGATGAATCCAGGACGGCTGGGGATCGACGACAGTGCTGCTGTAGCCATCCGCCAGAAGATCGGCCAGGGCTTCGGCCAGGCTGACGTGGCCGCCGCCGGTCTGGGAAGTGAGGATTAACAGGTGGCGGGAATGGGTCATTGGGGGCAGATATTCAAATGGGAGAGGGTGATGGGGCAATGAGAGAACCGACGCTCAGCTATCGCATTCTCGGCGATGGGCCGCCGCTGCTGCTCATCCACGGCTTTGGCGTCAGCTTCAACATCTGGCGCGAACTTACGCCCCTATTGGCCCCCCACTTTCAGCTAATTCTCATCGAGTTGCCGGGGATCGGGAGTTCTCCCCTGCCCGCAGCCCACATCTCCTATACAGAGTCCAGTGTGGCCGCCATCGAAAGTGTACGCCAAAAGTTGGGGATTCCCAAATGGTCCCTGCTGGCCTACTCCATCGGCGCGGGGGTGGGCGTTGCCTATGCCGCCGCGCACCCGGCCAAAACCGACAAATTGCTTCTGCTCTCCCCTCCCCTGCTCCGGGGCTGGCGCTGGTGGGGGTTGCGTTCCCTGCTCTGGCTGGACAAGCAACGCCCGGCTATCGGCGACTGGATGTTGTCGGGCTGGCGGCTCTATTGGCTGGTAGCGCTCATCGGCTTCAACGGGCGTCCGGTGGCGCTCACCCGGGAATGGGTGGACGAGATTGCCACCCAGCCCCTGCCCGCGCTGAAAGCTGTGCTGCGCGAATATCTGCCCGCGCCTGCTCTCCTCGACGCCATTGGGGAAGAGACCCCGCTGCTCTGTGGACAGCGGGATTTTGTCTCGGTGCGCCCCCCACACCACCGCCCAAATGTCGTCTGGTTTGCCGGGGATCACAGCGGGCTGATGCAGATGGCCCAGCCCGTGGCGGGAATGGCCGTGCAGATGCTGGCAGATAGAGGGCGTAGCTGATATGCACCCAGAAGTGCCGAAATTTGACCGGGCCGCCAACCCCTGCTATACTGTATTCCGTTGTCGAATGTCCGCCCCCATCGTCTAGTGGTTAGGACACGGGCCTTTCAAGCCCGCGACAGGGGTTCGAATCCCCTTGGGGGTACACAATTTCATCCCGACGCTCAAAGACCCGACTGTGTTCACTGTCTGGGTCTTTTGCATTTCAGGGCCAATTGTCAGACATCAGAGAGAACGCAGATTTCGCAGAAACCACGGATTAACGCAGATTCTATCCGTGTTCATCCGTGTTCATCCGCGTTTATCTGTGTTCATCCGTGGCTAGTAAAGGCAGAGAGAAGGTATATGGCTATTCGCATCGAAGTTTCGTCCAGACGCGGGGACAACGGCGCCCGATTCATCGCACAGGCCCAACGGTTGGGGATCGCCGCCGTGCAGTCCTGTCGTACCAGCAAACTCTATTTTCTATCAGAACATCCAGGCACAGAGCAGCTTTCCCGGCTCTGTGCTTTTCTTCTGGTTGATCCGGTGACAGAATTAGCCCAGTGGATCGATCTCTCCGCGGGGGAAATCTCGCCCCCGGCCTCCAATATCGTGGAGGTGGCCCTACGCCCCGGTGTGACAGATGTGACGGCGCGGGAGTTGGAGCGGGGCATGGCCGAATTGGGGATGGCCGTCAGCCACGCCGCCACCGCCACCCGCTACGAGCTGGAGGGTGAACTGGGCGAAGGCGATCTGCACCGGCTGGCCCAGGGGCTGCTCTGCAACGAAACCATCGAACACTACACCCTCGGCCCCATTCCGCCCCAATTCGACGCGGCGACTGAAGCCAGCGACTTTGTGGAATCGATTGGCCTGACCGGGCTGGATGAAGAATCTCTCATCGCCCTGAGCGGCGAGCGGATGCTCTCGTTGAGCGGCGCGGAGATGAAAGCGATTCAGGACTATTTTACGGAGATGGACCGGGACCCCACAGACGTGGAACTGGAAACCCTGGCCCAGACGTGGAGCGAGCATTGCGTCCACAAGACCTTCCGCTCCAAAATCATCTTCCGCTGGATCAGTCTGGAGCGCCACACCCGGGTCGTGCGCGAAGTGCCGGGGATGCTGAAGTATTACCTGCGCCGGGCCACCGAGAAGGTCAACCGCCCCTGGCTGCGCTCGGCCTTTGTGGACAACGCCGGCATCATCGCCTTCGACGACGACTTCGATCTGGCCTTCAAAGTGGAGACCCACAACCACCCCTCGGCCCTGGAACCCTTTGGCGGAGCCAACACCGGCATCGGCGGCGTCGTGCGCGATATCATCGGCGTCTCGGCCCGGCCCATCGCCTGCACAGATGTGCTCTGCTTCGCCCCCCAGGACTTCCCCCAGAGCGAACTGCCTGCGGGTCTGCTCCATCCCGCCCGCATCCGGGAAGGGGTGGTGGCGGGCATCGGCGATTACGGCAACAAACTGGGGCTGCCGACGGTCAACGGCGCAGTTCTTTATGACGAGGGCTATCTGGGCAACCCGCTGGTCTTTGCCGGCTGCGTCGGTCTGCTGCCCCGCAACAGCCACCCCACGCAACCCCAGTTGGGCGATAGAATCGTTGTGCTGGGCGGGCGCACGGGCCGGGACGGACTGCACGGAGCCACCTTCTCCTCTGCCGAACTGACCCACGAGACCAGCGAAAAATTGGGCAGCGCGGTGCAGATCGGCGATCCCATCACCGAAAAGGGGCTGATCGAACTGATCGAAGCGGCTCGGGACGAGCGGCTTTACACCGCCATCACCGACTGCGGCGCGGGGGGGCTTTCCTCGGCCTGTGGCGAAATGGGCAAGGAACTGGGCGTGGAGGTGGAGCTTTCCGAAGTCTCCCTGAAATATCCCGGCCTCACCCCCTGGGAAATCTGGCTCTCGGAGGCTCAAGAGCGGATGGTGCTGGCCGTGCCCGCAGAAAATCTGGTCCGGCTGCAAGAATTGGCCGACGGCTGGGATGTGGAGATGCGGGTGCTGGGTCTCTTCACCGGCGACGGCGAACTCCACGTCAACTATCTGGGCCGACCTGTGGCCCATCTGGGGATGAAATTTCTCCACGACGGCTGGCCGAGGATGGAATTACAGGCGGAATATCGGGATCGGGATTTTGAGATTGGGGATTGGAGATTGGAGATTGGGCGGTTAGCCGCGGATTCCCAATCCCTGCTCTTGCAGCTTCTTTCTCATCCCTCCGTCGCCAGCAAAGAGGCGATTGTGCGCACGTATGACCACGAGGTACGGGGTGGCACGCTCGTTCGCCCCTTCACCGGGCCACAGATGGACGGTCCCAGCGATGCCGCGGTGTTGAAGCCCCTGGGCACCTGGCATCACAACAGAGCCTTCTGTCTGAGCAACGGCATCAATCCCCTGCTGGGCAAGCGCGACCCCTACGCAATGGCGATCAGCGCCATCGACGAAGCCTTCCGCAACGCGGTGGCCGTGGGCGCAGACCCGGACCAGATCGCTATTCTGGACAATTTTTGCTGGGGCAATCCCAAATTGCCGGACCGGCTGGGCACGCTTGTGCGCGCGGCCCAGGGCTGCTACGACGGCAGCCTGGCCTACAACGCCCCTTTCATCTCCGGCAAAGACAGCCTCTACAACGAATTCAACGGCGAGCCGATCCCCGGCACCCTGCTCATCTCCGCCATCGGTATTGTGCCCGACATCCACCACACCTGTACCAGCGACCTGAAAGCCCCGGGCAACCGGCTCTATCTCATCGGCGAGACAGCCGCTGAGTTGGGCGGCTCTCTGCTCTTTTCCGCGCTGGGCATCGACAGCGGCGACCCGCCCAAAATGCCCAACGAACCCCTGGCCCGCTACACAGCCCTGCACAACGCCATCCGTTCCGGTCTGGTGCAAAGCTGCCACGACCTGAGCGAAGGCGGGCTGGCCGTGGCGTTGGCAGAGATGGCGATTGGGGGGCGGTTGGGGGTGAAGATGGGGATTGGGGATTGGGGATTGGGGATTGGGGAGGGTGGGGCAGTTGCCACTCTTTTCAGCGAGAGCAATGGACGGCTGCTGGTGGAGGTGAAGCCGGAGGATGGGGCAGCGCTGGAAGAACTTTTCGTCGGGCTGCCTCTGGTTGAAATTGGCGCAGTCAGCGCAGATGGGCGTTTGGTGGTAGAATTAGATGGGGAGTCGGTGATCGATTTGGGTGTGGATGCGTTGGTGGGGGCGTGGAAGGGGTAGGCTGTGTAACTGAATCACTCCTGCGGAGGATGCCAACCAACACTCACCCAAAGTCTACGGGTGGAAACGATATCGTCATTGTTTATTTTGAGAGCAACGACGGTAGCCCGTCCACAAGGGGATAGGCCCACAATGCGGGTGGCGTCGGCTGACCAGGCAAAATGTCCTCGCCAGCGTTGGGTGCGTGGATTGAAAAGCGGTGTCAGGATACCCGATTCTGGATCGATTGCGTCAATCTGCACACCTTTGAACTGATTGCAGCGACGGCAGGATAGCCAGAGATTGAGAATGGCCGAAGTACCGCCTTTGGCAACGGCAATGATATGCTCAATGGTGAGGGGCTGACCGATGAGATGCGCGCAGGTGCGGCAATAGCCACAACAGGGACCAGCCTCTTTGAGCAGTCGTCGATACAATGAAGATGGCATGACCGGAAGAAGAAGTTAGTGGGTGGACTGGAGTTCAGCAGACGAAGGAATATACTCGCCCCGCCATTTGAGGATAAGTGCAGCGTAGACTTTGCGGTACGTTAGCAAATCAGCAGACCGGCGCAAAGCGTCCAGTTCTTGCTCCTGCGCTGGTCGGAGCGTGCCAGAGGAATTGCGTTCGAGCAAGAAATCGTAGCGCTCCACTGTTTTTTCGTCGAGTTGAGCGAAAATCTGCTCCCGCAATTCAATCGACGAAAGTGATTCCAATACAGCCAGATCGCTCCGGTATTCATCGGGCACAGTTTCAAGCAGAGGAGGCAGACTGGCTTCTAATGTATCGGCCACAAGCGTGTCGATAGGGCGGCGGGAGATTTGGGAGACCCGACGCAGACGTTCCATTGCGGCGGCGGGAAGACGGACTGTCAGTGTTTCAGCGCTTGCGGTCATTGAGTTTCTCCTGCAACAATACCAGCGGTTATAGGGCCAGTCGAGCGAAGTATAACACCTGGGCCTTGTCGTTACAAACGATTTACGCGAGAAGTCTGTTTTTGTAGATTCATTTATGATTCGAATGGTTGACTAACCCGTGAAACCCAAAATTCTCATTCTCCACGCCTCCGGCACGAACCGGGACGGCGAAGCGGCCCGGGCCTGTGAGTTGGCCGGGGGCGCGCCCGAAATCGTCCATATCAATCAACTGCGGGCCGGGGAACGTCGCTTCGCCGACTACGACAGTCTGCTCCTGCCCGGCGGCTTCTCCTATGGCGATGCGCTGGGCGCGGGCGTGCGTCTGGCCCTGGATATGCACGTTTTTTTCGATGACCAACTCCACGAATTTATCGCCAGCGGCAAGCGGGTGCTGGGGATTTGCAACGGCTTCCAGGCGCTTGTCAAGGCGGGATTGCTGCCGGGCTGGGAAGATGACAGGGTGACAGGGTGGCAGGGAGAAGGGGAGAAGGGGAGACGGGGAGACGGGGAGACGACAGACGGCACAATCCGCAATCCGCAATTCGCAATTCGCAATGTCACCCTTACCCACAACGCCTCCGGTCGCTTCGAATGCCGCTGGGTGCATTTGGCGGTGAACGGCAACGCCAAAGCCAGCTTCCTTTCCGCCATTCGTGAACCCATCTTCTGCCCCATCGCTCACGGCGAGGGAAATTTCCAAGTTACGGATGAAGCGACGGTACAGCGATTAGAGGCAGGCGGGCTGGTGGCTTTCCGCTATGTGGACACCGACGGCAACCCTGCGGGCGGGCGCTATCCACTCAACCCCAACGGCAGCGTGGCCGACATCGCCGGCATCTGCAACCCCGCTGGCAATGTCGTCGGGCTGATGCCCCACCCGGAGGATCACATCACAGCCATCCAGAATCCGCTGAGGAGCGGCGGAGGTCTGGGTCTTTCATTATTTGAGGCATTGATCAATGAGTAAAAAAAATCCATCAGGGCCTGCAGAGATACCCTTTGTTCCAGCGCTATTGATGGCTGTGCTGTTTGGCCTGGTTGTCTTCTCTCTTTTTACAGGCTATTTTCTCGTCTTGGCCTGGTTGTTGACGGTGCTTGCGCCGCTGACCTATTTTCAGGCCGCCGTCTTTGCCTTTGTGGTCGTAGCCAGTGGATTTTGGAATCTGGCGCGTCTTCCCCAATTTGAATTGTCTGTGATTCTTCTCTTTCTGTTGGTGTTTGCCGTGCTTGCCCTCCTGGAAATTCTCGTGGCTCATTTGGTCGCTTTCATTACGCCGCTCGTTGTCTGGGAGGCCTCTCTGCTGGTGGCCGCTTGCGTAGCATTGCTGATGTTCATCGTTATCCAAACGGTCCTGGACAGCCCAAACTACGACGAACTGGGCGACTACGATGACGACGAATGGAATGCCTCGACGGTAGCCCGCCGCCTGTCGCCGGATATGTATGTGATGAAGCCGCGTGTGACAGAAACACCCACGCCCCGCCCGCCCCGCGCCCCGCGCAAACGCAAGAAGAAAGCCGATGAACCCAACACCGATTGAACGTGCCCTGACCCACCCCTTTGACGGCGTAGACCTGCCCTTCCTCGGCCCAAAACGCCAGGGCAAAGTGCGGGACATCTACGAAACCGACGACCGGCTGGTGCTGATCACCACCGACCGACTCTCGGCCTTTGACCGGATTCTGGGGCTGGTCCCCTACAAAGGCCAGGTACTCAACCAACTGGCCGCTTTCTGGTTCGGGCGGGTGGCGGATATTATTGGCAGCCACTTCATCGGTTCGCCGGACCCGAATGTGACGGTTGGGCGCAAGTGTACACCCCTGCCCGTGGAAGTCGTCGTGCGCGGCTACATCAGCGGCGTCACCTCCACCGCGCTCTGGTACCGTTACAGCCAGGGCGAACGGAATATTTATGGGATAGATTTCCCCGATGGGCTACGCAAAAACGACGCCCTCCCCGCGCCGATTATTACCCCGACGACCAAAGCCCAGGACGGCGGCCACGACGAGCGCATCACCGCCGCCGAAATCGTAGGGAGGGGTCTTGTACCTCTCCCCCTCTGGGAACAGGTCTGCACCGCGGCCATCGCCCTCTTTCAGCGGGGGCAGGAGATTGCCCGGCGGGGTGGGCTGATTCTGGTGGATACGAAGTACGAGTTTGGCCTGACCGACGACGGGGAACTGGTGCTGATCGACGAGATGCACACGCCGGATTCCAGCAGGTTTTGGACGGCGGAGAGTTATGCGAAGCTGACCACAGAAAACACAGAATACACGGAAAGAGGAGAGCCGGAAAACTTCGATAAGGAGTTCATCCGGCTTTATTATGCCGCCCAGGGCTACCGGGGCGAGGGCGAGCCGTTCCCGATGCCAGAGGCGCTGGCCGTCCAGGCCGCCGAGCGCTACATCCGCACGTATGAGATGCTGACGGGCAAGACGTTCGAGCCGGGGGAATATCCCGCGGGGCCGCGGATTGAGCGGAATTTGCGGGCGTGGATTTGAGCGCCAACATAAGCCGACGCAAGACCAGCGCCAGTTGAGTAGTAGCCGCTTCGGAAAGCGGGGGCAGTTTCCCGCCGTATCGAAACCCAGCGGGTGAACGAAGAATCGCCCTATCACCCGTTCGCGCTGGTTTCGATACGCCCTCCGAAGACTCCGGGCTACTCAACCGGCGCTCACTGGTCTGATCTGTACACGACAGTTTGTGGCTTCGTTACCTTACTCCGTACCATCGCAAGATCTAACGCACGTGCGTTAGTTGCGGGTCGTGCCCTACGGCATAAGGTCAGCGCCGGTTGAGCGGTGTCCTGAGTTCATCGAAGGGTAGGCGGCTGCTGTTTGCCGCCGTATCGAAACCTTTAGATTGAGCCTGTCGAAATCCAGCGGGTAGGAAGAACCGTCTCGTCGACCCGTTCGCTCTGGTTTCGATACGCCTCGAAGACTCGGCTACCCTTCGACAGGCTCAGGCGATGTCCTGAGTTCATCGAAGGGATACCGCTCAACCGGCGCTCACTGGCCTGGACTGTGCGCAATTTTGCGGCCTTGCCGCCTTACGAAATACGCAATACGCAATACGCAATACGAACAGGATAATTCCCGTGACCCCATCCCCCACCCCTCTCGTCGGCGTCATAATGGGCAGCAAATCTGACTGGGAACGCTGTATGCAGTTTGCCGCGGAGACCCTGCGCGACTTCGCCATTCCCCACGAATGCCGGGTGGTCTCGGCCCACCGCACGCCGGATGTGATGGTTGACTACGCCCACGACGCAGCGGGCCGGGGGCTGGAAATAATCATCGCCGGCGCGGGGGGCGCGGCCCATCTGCCCGGAATGGTGGCGGGACATACACTCCTGCCCGTCATCGGCGTGCCCGTGCAGAGCCAGGCGCTGAACGGGATGGATTCCCTGCTCTCGATTGTGCAGATGCCCGCGGGCGTGCCCGTGGCTACAATGGCAATTGGCAAAGCCGGGGCCATCAACGCCGCGCTGCTGGCCGTCGCCATTCTGGGCAATAGTCGTCCGGAACTCCGCGAGAAATTGGCCGAATTTCGCCGTCAACGCACCGAGCAGGTGATGAACGACAAATTAGAGATCGGGGAGTAAAGATTGTCGACCCCTCGCAACTCGCAACTCGCAATTCGCAATTCCCTCGGCGTCTTTGGCAGCGGCCAGTTGGGGCGGATGCTGGCCCTGGCCGCACACCCCCTGGGGATTCGGGTGCACACCTTTTCCCCGGAGCGCGACACCCCCACCGGCCAGGTGGCCGAGCGGGAAATCTGCGCATCCTACGACGACCGGAACGCAGTGCGGGAATTTGTGCGGGGCGTGGATGTGGTGACTTTCGAGTTTGAGAATGTGCCTGCCCACGTAGCCGAGATTGCCGCGGCAGAGGGCAGACCGGCCCGACCCGGCGGTCACGTACTGCACGTAGCCCAGAACCGGCTGCGGGAGAAGGGCTTTTTGGCCGATGCGGGTCTGCCTGTGACGCCCTTTGCGCCGGTCCATTCTTTGGCCGATCTGGAAAAGGGCCTATGGGAGATAGGCGCACCCGCCGTCCTGAAGACCGCCGCCTTTGGCTACGACGGCAAAGGGCAGGTGAAGATCGACGACCCGTCCCAGGCCGGGGATGCCTGGCAAGCGATGAACGGCCAGCCCGCGATTCTGGAGGCTTTTGTGCCCTTCGAGCGGGAAGTCTCCGCCGTGGCGGTCCGGGGGGTAGACGGCGCATTCGCCGCCTTCCCGCTGGTGGAGAACCGCCACGCCAATCACATTTTGGATGTGACAATCGCCCCCGCACCGGTGTCGCCGGAGGTGGCGGCAGAGGCCGAGAATTTGACCCGCCGCCTGATGGAAGCGTTGGATGTAGTGGGGGTGCTGTGCGTGGAGTTCTTTCTGCTGCCCGTAACTACTCGGCCACCCCACCCTAGCCCTCCCCAGATTGGGGAGGGAACTGTATCGACCCCTCCCCCAGATTGGGGGAGGTTGGGTGGGGGTGAGCGATTGCTTTTGCCCGAAAAAAATCCGCGTGAATCCGCAGTTTCCGCGTCATCCGCGTTCTATTCTGGCCGTCTGCTCATCAACGAAATCGCGCCCCGCCCCCACAATTCCGGCCACTGGACGATTGAGGGGGCAGTGACCAGCCAGTTCGAGCAGCAGGCCCGGGCGGTCTGCGGTCTGCCCCTCGGATCAGCCGAACAGATTCGGCCCGCGGTGATGGTGAATCTGTTGGGCGAACTGTGGGCGAAGGGCGAACCGGACTGGGCCGCGTTGCTGGCCTTTCCCAGCGCCAAACTGCATTTGTACGGCAAGTCCGCGGCCCGGCCTGGACGCAAGATGGGCCACGTAACGGTCACGGCGCAGACGGTGGAAGATGCGCTGGCGACGGCGCTGGCGGCGCGGAAAGCGCTGAAACGGTAGAGCGTTGAGAGCCTGAATTATTAGACAGGCTCTTGAACTGACCACAGAAAAGACGGAATACACAGAAGAAAAGCCGAAAGAGAATTTTCCGTCTGTTCTGTGTTTTCCGTGGTCACAAAGCTGCGCGCTCAGAATCTGAATTATTAAACAGGCTCTGAGTAAGCGTTAAGAAATAACGTAGGGGTTTCGCAGACGAGATTCCGGGAATCGGCCAGACGATGCTGGGAAAGCCGAAAAATGTTGTGGCCGATTCCCGGAATCTAACCCGCGACTTATTTCTTGACAGTTACTTAAGGGTTGGGGATGCTGTCCGACGGAATGTCGGACCTACGAATTTGGGTGAGAAAGCGATTGAGCGTGACTTCTTTCACGTTTCACGCCTCACGTTTCTTCTTTCAGGAGCAATAGAAATGTATGCAACCGATTCTCCTCGCGAAGCCTGCGGCGTCTTTGGTGTCTTTGCGCCCAAACCGGATGCGGCGCGGCTGGCCTATTTCGCCATCTACGCCCTGCAACACCGGGGGCAGGAGGCCGCGGGGATTGTCTCCTGCGACGGACGCACGGCCCACGTCCACAAAGGGATGGGGCTGGTCTCCCAGGTTTTCAACGAGGAAAATCTGAGCCACCTGCTCGGCCACGCGGCCATCGGCCACACCCGCTATTCCACCACCGGCGCGCCCAAACTGCGCAACACCCAGCCCTACATTCTGGAAACTCTGGACGGGCCCCTTGCGATTGGGCACAACGGCAATCTGGTCAACGCGCCCCAACTGCGCCGGGAACTGCTGGAACGGGGCGTGGGTCTCTCCACCTCCACCGACAGCGAACTGATCATCCACCTGTTGGCCGGGGCACGGGGGACGTGGACCCAGCGCATCCGCCAGTTGATGGCCATGGCCGAGGGCGCGTACACACTGACAATTCTGACCCGGGATGCGGTCTACGGCGTGCGTGACCCCTGGGGGCTGCGCCCGCTGGTGCTGGGCAAGTTGGACGGGGGGGGCTACGCCATCGCTTCGGAAAGCTGCGCCTTTGGCACAATCGGCGGTCGAACGGTGCAGGAGATTCAGCCCGGCGAGATTGTGCGCATCGACGCCAACGGCTATGAGATTGTCCAGGGCGCGCCGCCGCAAAAGCTCTCTTTTTGCACCTTTGAGCAGATCTACTTTGCCCGGCCTGACAGCGTTTTTGGGGGCAAACTGGTCCATCAGGTGCGCCAGGCATTGGGACGCCAGTTGGCCCGGGAAGCCCCGGCGGATGCAGATATCGTCGTGCCTGTGCCCGACAGCGGCACGCCCCACGCCATCGGCTATGCCGCCCAGAGCGGCATCGAATACAGCGAGGGACTGATCAAAAGCCGCTATATTGGCCGCACATTTATCCAGCCCTCGGACCAGCTACGCAAAGTGGGGGTGGCGATGAAATTCAATCCCCTGCCCCAAAACCTGGCGGGCAAGCGGGTGGTGCTGGTGGACGATTCGATTGTGCGGGGCAACACCAGCGGCCCCCTGCTCAAACTGCTGCGGGACGCCGGCGCGGCCGAGGTTCATCTGCGGGTGGCCTGCCCGCCCATCAAATTCCCCTGTTTTATGGGGGTGGATATGGCGAGCCAGAGCGAACTGATCGCGGCGCAAAAGAGTGTGGAGGAAATCCGGGAACACGTAGGCGCGGATTCCCTGGCCTATCTGACAATTGATGGAATGATGGCCGCGCTCCAGGCCGAAAGCGGCTATTGCAACGCCTGTTTTGCGGGCAGCTACCCCTTTGACACGCCAATTATGCAGATTGAGTTGCAGGAAAAGCAGAAGTTTGCCGAGATGTGGGGGGATTGACTTCTGCGCTAATCGACAAAAAGCGGACGCTGATTTTCATGATTTTATCTGGCTTTTGTAACCGGAACTGTTAGTTCGGGCTGGCGCAAGCTAACAGCTTGCGTTACAAGGCTATTTTCAGGGCAGACACCGATAACGACGAAAACAGGAACGCCGCCTTTTGTAACCCGAACTGTTAGTTCGGGCTGGCGCAAGCTAACAGCTTGCGTTACAGGGCAATGCACACATCAGAGGAGCCATTGATGAAGATCAGCGATGTGATTTTGTTTCGGGTCAGCGGACGCTACACGGGTCCCCAATTCCCAGCGGGCAGCCGTCAGGCCAAAGCTCTGGACATCTACCCGGAGTTCAATGTAGACGGAGACACGGCCCTGAGCGAACGGCCCATCAGCGCACTCTACGTGGAGATTCAGACCGATGAGGGAATCTCCGGCATCTTCGGGCCGATTGAAGAACCCAATGCCTTCACCATCCGCCACGCGCTGCGCCCCTACCTCATCGGTCGGGACCCGCTGGCGACCGAACTGCTTTCGGATCAGATGTTGCGTATGGACCGCCACGGCAAGGGTGGCTATTTTGTCACGGGGGTTAGCTCCGTCGATATTGCCCTGTGGGACCTGAAAGGCAAAGCCTGGAATCAGCCCGTCTACCGGCTGCTGGGCGGCCCCACCCGGCCGGCTGTGCCCGCCTATGCCAGTATGCTGGGTTTTTCCACCGCGCCGGAAGAGGCCGCAAAGTTGGCCGCGGCGTACAAAGCCAAAGGCTACACAGCCCAGAAGTGGTTCTTCCGCTATGGCCCAGGCGACGGCGCGGCGGGGATGGCAAAGAATCTGGCCATGGCCGCAGCCGTGCGAGAGGCGGTCGGTCCGCTCTACGATCTGATGTTCGACGCCTTCTGGGGCTGGGACCTGGCCTATGCCACCCAAATGGTCCAGGCGTTGGCACCCCTCGGCCCCCGCTGGATGGAAGAACCGATTCCACCGGAACGGGTAGGGGGATTTGTCCAGCTGCGGGCCGCCTCCACCACACCGATTGCCACGGGAGAACACGTCTACACCCGCTGGCAGGTGAAGGAATTGCTGGCGAATGGCGCGGTGGATGTGCTGCAAAACGACCCGGACTGGACCGGCGGCATCAGCGAGCAGATGAAAGTCTGCACCCTGGGTTCCGCCTACGAAGTGCCGGTCATCGCCCACGGCCATTCTCTGCTGCCCGCGCTGCACGTGGCCGGCGCACAGTCCCCGGCTACAGTTCCCTATGTGGAATTTCTGGTGCGCTACCAGGAGGTCAAGCAGTTCTTCCAGACAACCGTCTACCGCCCGGAGAATGGGGTCGTTGTGCTGCCCGCCCTGCCCGGTCTGGGGCTGGTATTGGATGAAAGCAAAATCGAGAAACGGGAAGTTTTGTCCTAGTCCTCCCCCGATGTACAATTTGAAGTTGTAGTGTCGCAGGTACCCGTTCAGCCACCCCAGCCTGCCCCTCCCCATTCCAGGGAGGGAACTGGATCGACTCCTCCCCCAAAGTGGGGGAGGTTGGGCAGTTACTGCCGCAGAGTCCCCTGGGTGACCGCCCACGGCTCTGCGGCTTTTTTGTGTTTGGGGAGGACGCAGGTTTACACAGAAACAACAGATTCGCGCAGATTAAATCAGCGTCAATCAGTAACTACTCAGGCTCAGTGTGCGACGCACTCGCCCCACTCATTTTGCAGTGGAATCTACTCCTGGCGAGTGCGTCGCACCCTGAGTAATTACGTCAATCATCTTCTTCAGCGGTATCTGCGTCCCTGCTTTTCAGGAGGTTTCTATGCGTCGCATCAACTGGCGGGCCATTGGCAATGCCATTCGTCAATTTCTGCTGTTGCTGATCGGTGTGCTGCTGTCGGCCTTTGCCTATGCCGTCTTTCAGGTCCCCTTCAACATTGCCGCGGGTGGTATTGGTGGGGTTGCTATTGTCATCAACGCCTACACAGGGCTAAGCGTAGGCACGCTCTATGCGCTGATGAACATTCCTCTGCTGATTCTGGGCTTCTTTCCGTTGGGGCGCTGGGGCTTTCTCTTCAAAACGGTCTTTGCCGTGGCCCTCTTCTCTGTGGCCGCCGATGCCATCAGCCTCTATATGCCGCTCTATGCGCCCCAATTCCCGCTCACGGATGACCTGCTGCTCAACACCATCTATGGCGGTATTGTGGGCGGCGTGGGCGGGGGGCTGATCTTCCGGGCTGGGGCCACAATGGGCGGCACGGGGATTCTGGGCCGGGTGATTCAGATGCGCACGGGAACACCCCTCAGTCAAGTCTACCTCTGGACAGACGGGTTGATCGTCATCACAATGGGGATCGTCTTTGGCTGGGAAATCTCCCTCTATGCGATGCTGGCCCTCTTTCTCAATGGGCTGGCTTCCGACTATACCCTGGAAGGCCCCAGCAGTGTGCGCACGGCCAGCGTCATCACCAACCGTCCCCAGGAGATGACAGCCGCGCTGATGGCCGGTCTGGGCCGGGGCGTCAGCCGCTGGGAGATCACCGGCGGCTATACGGGCGAAACCCGGCATATGATCTTTTGCACAATTTTCCGCCCCCAGGTGAACGATCTCAAGCGCATCGTCGCCCAGATCGACGGGGATGCCTTTGTCATCATCGGCGATGCCCACCAGGCCCTGGGCAGCGGCTTTGTGCCACTGAAGCGGTAATGCCCGCTGATCACCGGCTATCCCTCTGTCTTTGCCTTTCGGTTCTGACGGGTGTGCCGGATCAGCCAGCGCAAGAGCCAGACCAGCACAGCCACAGGAATCGCGGCGATCAGAGCCAGGGGCAGGAAGAAGATCACCAGCCAGATGGCGAATGAGCCAAGCCACTGCAACGCGCTGACCAGCCCGCGCAGCGCGGATCGGGCGATGACACCGGGCTGCCAACCTTCCGCCACAATCGGGCGGTTCAGCGCATCCGGGATCAGATTGACCTCCACAGTCGCCAGACCGATGAGATTGTCCAGCAGATTTCTGCGCCCCAACACCGATTCGATCTCGCCCCGAATCTCGCTCATCCGTGCGTGGACCTGTAAAATCTCCTCGGCGGTGGAGCCGGGCCGCTCCCGCACTTCGGTCAGCAGGGCCAACAGTTCCCGCTCCGTCGCCTCCAGATTGGTCAAGCGTGCGCTCAGGTCTGTGTACTGGTCCGTCACATCTTCCCGGCTGATATTGCGGGACTCTACACTCAGGGCCAATCCTTCCAGCTCGGCCAGCAATTTGTCCATCCCCTCGGCGGGCACACGCAGGGTCATCGACCCGGCCAGGGCCTGGCCTGTGCTGGGGCCGCTCTTGTAGAAGCTGGCGCTGGCGACAAAACCGCCGGCCTGCTCCACCGCGGTCTGAATAGTGTGGCTGGCGGCTTCCGTGTCCGCCACCACCAGCGAAAGCGATGCCCGACCGATTACTTTGCGCTCCACGGCTGTATTCAGGCGGGTATCGCCGTCATAGGCCAGGGAGGCACGGTTCGCCTCTTCCTGGAACATTGGGGCAGTGCCGGAGGCTGGGGCAGCCATCGGCGCGCTGCTCTCCGACATCGGCGCGCCCGCGCAGGCAGAGAGCAGCAGCGCGCCCATTGCCAGTAGCAGGATAAAATATGGAACAGACTGCTGGGTTTTCATCTTCCTTCTCTCTTTTCTATGCAGACTTTTGTAACCCGAACTGTTAGTTCGGGCTGCCGCAAGCTAACAGCTTGCGTTACAGGGCAATGCACACATCAGCGTAATATCGGGTGACAACACCTCACGTTTCATCTTTTACGGCTCTGGGCGAAGAACGAACGCATACGCAATAGTTCCTGCGCGGGTGCTGTTGTCACCGCTCCCCACAAATGATAGACTGAAGGTCAGGTCTATTTGTTCCCATTCCCCATTCAAAGGAAACCCCAATGCAGAGCAAGACCCTTCGCTATCTGGACGACGGCACGATCGAATTGATCGAACAGGCCATCGGCGACCCCAAACCCGGCGAGGTGCAGGTGACCGGCGGCGCGTGCGGCATCTGTTCCTGGGATATTGCCACAGCCCGCTATGGAAAGAAAATGCACCCAATGGCCCCACCCGGTCACGAGGGCGTAGGCTATGTGACAAAAGTGGGCAAAGATGTAAAAGGGCTGGCCGAAGGGGATCGGGTGGCCGGCGGCGGCTTTGCCACCCGGCGCAATCTGGCCGCGGAACGGCTCTACAAAGTCCCCGATTCACCCCTGGCCGACGAATTCTGGATTGTGGAGCCGGTCTCCTGCGCCGTGACCGGTCTGGACCACTGCCGTCTTCAGCCGGGCCAGCGCATTGCCCTCATCGGCTGCGGCTTTATGGGCCAACTGATTTTGCAGGGGCTGCTGCACGCACCCCTGGCCGATCTGGTGGTCATCGACATTGCCGAAAACCGGCTGGAACTGGCCCGGCAGCAGGGCGTAACCGATACCTTCAACAGCGCCCAAATGGATCGGGCCGATCTGGTGGCTGGGCTGAAGGCCCGCAATTTCGATGTGGTGGTGGACAGCAGCGGCAGCCAGGCCGGGCTGGACCTGGCGACCGATATTGTGCGCCGGGGCGGGCTGATCAATCTTTTTGGCTGGATCAAAGGCGATGCAGCCCGCTTTGACCCCACGAAATGGCATCTGGGCGGCTTTTCGGTGGTCAACTCTGCGCCCTCCGCCAAACTGCGCGACCCCTTCCCGCCAGCCATCGACCTGATCCACCGGGGCATCTTCGACCTGCGCCCGCTGGTCACCCACACCGTGCCCCTGGCCGACTATCCCGATCTGATGGCCGAGATTCTCAGCGGGGATGGGAGTTACGTCAAAGGGGTTGTGCGGCTGGACGAATAGTCAGCTATGGCGGCGCACAAAGCCGACAAAGGCTTCCAGAAAGGCTTCGGGCTGTTCGATGTGGGGAGAGTGACCGGCGTTTTCGATAATCTCCTCCTCGTAGCGGCCACCACTGGCTGCGTAGCGCTCCAGCACGGCCCGGGTCTGGGCAATCATCGGCTGGGGAGGATAGACCTCTTCCCCAGGCCAGCCGGGCACGGCACCGATCTGCCCCAGAAAGCCAAAGTCGAAAAGCGAAGTATCCGAGACGATCTGATCGCTGTCGCCCCGCACCCAAAGGATGGGCGGCTGGGGGGAGATGTGGGCAATGGCGGCTGTATTGAAATTGCCGGGCGCCAGGCTGTTGTTATTGCCCAGCTTGCCGGGGGCCACTGTCGGCCAGTTGGGCGAAAGGGTCAGATCGCCGGGGTAGTTGCCTTCGGCTACAACGGTCTGGAGCATTGCGGCCACATAGGCGCTCTCCAGGGCTTCGTCCAGAGAAAAGGGCGGTTTGAAGTAAAAAGCGTTCATCACTTTGCGGGGCGAGAAGTCGCTGTCCTGGCCCGCGTCGCGAAGGGAAAGCCGCTTGACAAATTCCGGGTTGGCTGTGCCCCCGCCCGAACCGGCAAAGTCCGGGAAACAGGGCGCGCCGTCCACATCTTTTGTGCCGCCAAAGCCATAGGGAGAGACGGGGGCAATCAGCGTCAGCGAAGCGATGTGGGCCGGGTGGTCGATGGCGTATTGCATAGCCACCCCGCCGCCCAAAGACCAGCCCAACAGGTGAATCGGTTCGTCGGTCAGGCCCAGGGCTTGCAGCAGGCCGCGCAGATCGTCGGAATAGTCGGCCACGCCCCGGCTGGCGTCCACGGGCAGCCCCTGGGAATCGCCAAAGCCCCGCAGGTCCGGCGCAATCACCTTCCAGAGTGGGGGCAGCATTGCCATCAATTCCTGGAAAAAACGGGAAGACGATACGTTGCCGTGGACAAGCACAACGGGTATGCCCTCCGGGTCACCGCTCATCCGGGCCGCCATCTGCAAACGGGACGTGGAAATCAGCCGCAACTCCGCCATATACGCCTCCTGAATAGGAAAGGGTTTGATTCGTGTCCATCAGATCGGGACTGTAACACAGGGCGTATCCACTGTCAACGGTTTGCTGGCTCAGGACATTTATACTCCCCCTATGCGTACACTCTTTGACCTGCTTTTTCTATCCCTCGCCCTTTGGTTGGCCGCCTGGCGGCTGCTGGGAGACCGCAACGGCTGGCTGGCACTGCTCAATGCCTGGGCCTGGTGGTTGCTATGCGCTGCGCTCCCTGCGGGGGCGATAGCCCTGGGCAGGCGTTCCGGGCTGGCCGGTCTGCTCTGGGGAAGCGGGTGGGCTGCGCTCTGGCTGCAGAAATACGGCTGGATGCTGATCGGTCAAAAAGTGACAGAGACCAGCCATCTCACTCTGCTTACATTCAACCTGCTCAACAACCGACGGGAGCTGACACCCCTTCTCCGGCTAATCGAAGGGGAATCGCCAGACCTGCTTCTCTTGCAGGAATGTATCGAAAGCCACGCGGCCCAACTGGACGTCAGGCTGGCCCGGGTCTACCCACACCGGCTCTGGCTGCCTGCCCCGGCATACGGGATGGGCTTTGGCCTGGCCTCCCGGCTGCCCTTTGCCCTCACGGGTTACTGGGCCTACCCCGGTTTTGAACCCTTTGCGGCCCGGATCACCCTGCCCTTCCCACACCCCAACACCCGACCATTTCCCCTGGACATCTACTGTGTCCAATTTATTTCGCCCACCAACGAAGTACGCCGGGTGGGGCCGACCAGCCTGCTGCGTCTGCGCGAGGGGCAGATTGCCTGGGTTTTGGCGGAGATTGCCCAGAGAAAAAGAGCGGCGGTTGTGGCTGGCGACTGGAACACCACCGAAAGTACGGATGCCTATGGCCGGGCGGCCAGCCAGTTGGTGGATGGCTGGCGGGAAGCCGGAAACGGCCCCGGCTGGAGCTGGCCTGCCAGTCTGAACCCCTTTGCAGAGCAGATCACCCCACCTGTGCTGCGGCTGGATTATCTGATGCACACGGGTTATCGCTTTGGCGACGGGTTGGCAGTGGCGGAGATGCGGGTTATCCGCGCTCCTCTTGGCTCGGATCACTGCCCGCTGCTGGCCCGGCTGGTCGTGGGTGGACAGACAAAGAGCGGGAAACTATCCAGTTGATGGATGACAACGCACAGATACAGCGCGACAATTGGCGTGGAGATACGTACTGTTAACGTATAAGGTGACGAAGCCACGATTTGCGTGGGGAAAGGTGAAGACGTGAAACGTGAGAGTATGTGACGACACCTCACGTTTCACGTTTCAGATGGCTGGCCGACCGACTAACCCATATGCGTTATACTCGATACGGGCATAAATTGTCAGCTTGTCACCCGGTCATTTTGTCACCTTGTCAAGTATAGTTCCCCCCTGGTGCGCAGTATCTCTATCCCAGGATAAGGGCTTGCCAAAGAATAACTTCCCGTTTTGGTGCGTCGCACTGTCCAGATGA